>JBDQMZ010000195.1:0-4310 GCA_040261955.1 Candidatus Nanopelagicales bacterium | reverse complement strand
GATCAGCAATTCTCATGCCTCTACCTCACTTTCCGTTGCAGTGGCTTTCGCGCTTTTGCCCTTGACGGGACCAGCGATGAAGATGTCGTAGGCAGGTTGCGTGAACACCAAGTGATCGCAGATGAGCACGTCATAGGTGTTGAGCTGATCCGGTGCGACGATTGCGACATCGCCCAAGTTGCGCAATGACAACCAGGTGACGGCTTCTTCGCGGGTCAGCACGACGAGAACCTGTCCGGAGACATTCAGCGCATCCAGTGTCGCGGTTGCCTCTTTGGTTGAGGGAGTTTCGCCCTTGATCAACTGGGAGACGACGTGGATGCGACCCTCGCGAGCCCGATCTGACAATGCGCCACGAAGTGCGGCGGCCTTCATCTTCTTGGGTGTGCGCTGTGAGTAATCACGTGGGTGTGGTCCATGGCTCACGCCACCGCCTGCGTACTGGGGTGCACGGATCGATCCCTGACGGGCGCGACCTGTTCCCTTCTGCTTATAAGGCTTACGTCCACCACCGCTGACTTCAGCGCGGGTCTTGGTGTCGTGGGTTCCTTGGCGGGCTGCTGCCAATTGAGCTACAACAACCTGGTGGATGAGAGGGATGTTGACCTCTACATCAAAGACTTCGGAGGGAAGGTCAACCGTGCCGGATGCCTTACCTTCTGGGGTCATAACGTCCACTGCGCTCACAGCTGGACCTCCTTAGCTGCCGTGTGGAGGAAGACCAAGCCACCCTTGGGACCAGGAATGGCACCCTTGAGCAGGATCAATCCGCGCTCGGTGTCGATTGCTTGGATCTTGAGGTTCTGGGTTGTTTGGCGAACGCCACCCATGCGACCGGCCATCTTCATGCCCTTGAACACACGACCTGGTGTTGCACAGCCACCGATGGAACCGGCGCTACGGTGCTTGCGCTTGACACCGTGGGAGGCGCGAAGACCATGGAAACCATGGCGCTTCATGACACCCGCAAAGCCCTTGCCCTTGGTGGTGCCAACAGCGTCAATGAACTGTCCGTCGGCGAAAATCTCAACGCCAATTTCCTGGCCGAGGGTGTATTCGCTGGCATCGGGGGTGCGCACCTCGACCAAGTGGCGACGTGGTGTCACACCAGCCTTGGCAAAGTGTCCGGAGTCAGGCTTGTTCACCTTGCGTGGATCAATGGCACCGAAAGCGATCTGAACGGCCGAATAGCCGTCAACCTCTGGGGTGCGCACCTGTGTCACGACACAAGGTCCTGCTTTAACGACGGTAACGGGAACAACTTTGTTGTTCTCATCCCATACCTGGGTCATGCCGAGCTTTTCGCCCAGAACACCCTTCACGTTGGTACTCATGATGGTCTGTGTCTCCTCTAGAGCTTGATCTCGATGTCAACGCCGGCTGGAAGATCCAGACGCATCAGCGAATCAACGGTCTTGGGTGTGGGATCGAGGATGTCAATGAGGCGCTTGTGTGTGCGCATCTCAAAGTGTTCCCGGGAATCCTTGTACTTGTGGGGTGACCGAATAACGCAGTACACGTTCTTCTCGGTCGGCAACGGCACGGGGCCAGCAACCTGTGCACCGGTACGAGTGACTGTCTCGACGATCTTGCGCGCCGAGGAATCAATGATCTCATGGTCATAGGCCTTGAGCCTGATCCGGATCTTCTGTCCCGCCATGGTGGCTTGGTTCCTTACTCGTGTAGTTGCGAATGTGCTAGGGGGTAAAACTTGTTGTTGCTTCTTGCGGTGGGGTTTTCGTGGCGGGAACCGGGTCGCGGTGCCCGCCACGAAGTTTTTTTACCCCGTTGTGCGGTGTAGTTCTTTACTTCAGGATCTTGGTGACGCGACCTGCGCCAACCGTGCGGCCACCCTCGCGGATTGCGAAGCGGAGGCCTTCCTCCATGGCGATGGACTGAATCAGTTCAACGCGCATGTCGGTGTTGTCGCCAGGCATAACCATGTCCTTGCCGTCTGGCAAGTACACAACGCCTGTGACGTCGGTTGTCCGGAAGTAGAACTGTGGACGGTAGTTGTTGAAGAACGGTGTGTGGCGTCCGCCTTCATCCTTGGAAAGGATGTACACCTGAGCTTCGAACTCGGTGTGAGGAGTGATTGAGCCTGGCTTGCAGCAAACCTGGCCACGCTCAACATCTTCACGCTTGGTTCCACGAAGAAGCACACCGACGTTCTCGCCTGCTTGACCTTCGTCGAGCAGTTTGCGGAACATCTCGACACCGGTAACGGTGGTCTTGATGGCTGGTCCTGGACGGATTCCAACGATTTCGATTTCCTCGTTCACCTTGACGATTCCACGCTCGATACGGCCGGTGACAACGGTGCCACGACCTGTGATGGTGAAGACGTCTTCGATCGGCATGAGGAATGGCTTGTCAACCTCACGCTCGGGTGTTGGGATGTAGGAGTCAACCGCGCCCATGAGTTCCATGATCGAGTTAGTCCACTTCTCATCACCCTGAAGCGCTGGGAATGCAGCAACACGAACCACGGGAATGTCATCGCCGGGGAATTCGTAGGTGCTCAGAAGTTCACGAACTTCCATTTCCACGAGTTCGATGAGTTCTTCATCATCGACCATGTCGCACTTGTTGAGAGCAACAACGATGGAAGGCACACCAACCTGGCGAGCAAGGAGGACGTGCTCCTTGGTCTGAGGCATGGGGCCGTCGGTCGCTGCAACCACCAGGATTGCACCGTCCATCTGTGCCGCTCCCGTGATCATGTTCTTGATGTAGTCGGCGTGACCGGGGCAGTCGACGTGGGCGTAGTGCCTGTCTTCTGTCTGGTACTCGACGTGTGCAATCGAGATCGTAATACCGCGTTGACGCTCTTCAGGGGCCTTATCGATCATGTCGAAAGGTGTGAAGGGGTTGACGTCGGGGTAACGATCGTGCAGCACCTTTGTGATAGCAGCAGTCAACGTGGTCTTACCGTGGTCAATATGACCAATGGTGCCGATGTTGATGTGCGGCTTGTTCCGCTCAAACTTGGCCTTAGCCACTAGCGTACTCCCTCTTCTTGTGCCGTCCGGCAAAACGCGGATCGGTTATCGGTTCTGTTTTCTTCTGTTGTGTTTCTACTGATCCGCGGTTATTCGCCGCGAGCTTTGGAAATGATCTCCGTCGCCACGTTCGATGGAACCTGAGCGTAGGAGTCAAATTGCATGCTGTAACTCGCACGTCCCTGAGTACGGCTGCGAAGGTCTCCCACGTAGCCGAACATTTCAGAGAGCGGAACAAGTGCCCTGACAACACGAGCGCCGGAGCGTTCTTCCATTGCCTGCACCTGTCCACGGCGCGAGTTGAGGTCACCAATGACATCGCCCATGAAGTCTTCCGGTGTGGTGACTTCAACGGACATCATTGGTTCGAGAATTGCCGGACCGGCCTGTCGTGCGCCGTCCTTGAATGCCATAGATCCTGCGATCTTGAAGGCAAGTTCTGATGAGTCAACATCGTGGTAAGCACCGTCGAGCAGTGTGACCTTGACGTCGACCATGGGGTAACCGGCCAGAACACCGTGCTGCATTGCTTCCTGCGCACCAGCGTCGACCGATGGGATGTACTCACGGGGAATACGACCACCGGTGACCTTGTTTTCGAACAGATAGCCGCCGCCTTCTTCGAGGTTTGGCTCGATTGCGATCTGCACCTTGGCAAACTGTCCTGAACCACCGGTCTGCTTCTTATGGGTGTAGTCCACACGATCGACCTTCTTGGTCAATGTCTCACGGTAGGCAACCTGTGGCTTACCAACATTGGCTTCGACCTTGAATTCGCGCTTCATGCGGTCAACGAGGACCTCGAGGTGAAGCTCGCCCATTCCCTCAATGATGGTCTGACCTGTTTCTTCATTTGTTGAAACGCGGAAGGTTGGATCCTCTTCAGCCAAGCGCTGAATGGCTGTTCCCAGCTTCTCCTGGTCGCTCTTGGTCTTTGGCTCAATGGCAACTGAGATAACGGGATCAGGGAAGGACATTGACTCGAGAACTACTGGGTTTGCTGGGTCGCAGAGGGTTTCACCTGTTGTGGTGTCTTTCAGACCCATGACAGCAACAATGTCGCCGGCGCCTACTGATTCGATTTCTTCGCGCTTATTTGCGTGCATGCGGTAAATTTTGCCAATCCGCTCTTTGCGATCCTTGACGCTGTTAAGAACCTGGGTGCCGGTCTGCAAACGGCCGGAGTACACGCGCACGTAGGTGAGCTTGCCCAGGTGCGGATCGGTCATGATTTTGAATGCAAGTGCACTGAAAGGCTCTGAGTCGCTGGGTTGGCGCAGGATTTCAACTTCTTCGTCGCCCATCTTG
>JBDQMZ010000194.1:0-14329 GCA_040261955.1 Candidatus Nanopelagicales bacterium | reverse complement strand
GGGGAGCGCTTGGCAAATGGGCAAGCCCAGCTCACGCAAGCGAAATGAATTGAGAATCACATTGGTTTGGTGCCTTACCCTCACCATGGGATCGACTAAATTGCCGTAATAGAAACCCATTCCTGGGTCGAGGATGATGTTTGACACGCCGCATGACCTAGCGGTTTCAACTCGTTTGCCAAAGTACTCCAGCAGTTGGGGAATTGGATCAACGTCAATTGTGAGGTCGGTGATCTCTCGTACATTTGTCCCACCCACGTAGCACAGAATGATTGATGCATCGGTGGAAGCGACAAGTTCGAATATTTCCTTTTCATGTTCAGCACCGGTGAAGTTCACAACACGTGCGCCAGCCTCGAGCCCGGCTCGTGCAACTTCGGGTTCATAGGTCTCGATGGATACGGGGATGTTCAGTTCCGTGAGTTGCTCAATGATTGGTACGAGCGTTTGTGCTTGATCAGTAGCAGATACTCGACTGGCTTTTGCGGTGCTTGATTCGGCGCCAATGTCGATGAGAGCTGCTCCTTGGGCGGAAGCGATGCGAGCCTTCTTTACCGCTGTTTCCGTATTGATTGCAATGCTCTCGCGGTATGTGGAATCCCTAGACAGATTGACCGTGCCCATAATTACAGGAAAGTCTTGTGCCGTGAATTCTTGACTGCCAATAACAATGGGCCGGACAGATGTATCTATCAAATTTGAGTGTTGGTCATAGAGAGTGGCAAGTTCGCGGAGCGAGAGCATCAACTGATACTAAAGCGTGATTGTTCAGTCGTCTACCAGCACATGTGTGCTGATGCGTTACCGTCGAATGAAACTGAAGTCTGTAATTGTTCGATATTCAGTCAGGGCGCGTTGTTCATAGTGCGTGAGTGGGCGTTCGGGACGTGAAGTGATCCCGCCGGACCAAAAGCCTGGTTCGGCGGCGAACTGCTCCGTGATTGATTCCGCGTATTCCTGCCAGTCCGTTGCTATCTGCCAAAAGCCACCGGGGATAAGTCTGCTGTGTATGAGACGCATGATTGCGGGCTGCACAATTCGACGCTTGTGATGTCTGGCTTTGGGCCAGGGGTCTGGGAAGAGCGTGAAAACCCCGGAGACACTTTCAGGTTCGATCATGTTTTCCAACACCGCAATGGCGTCTGATTCCATGACGCGAACATTGGTTATGCCCTGCACTTGAATCTCGTGGAGGAGATCACCGACTCCGGGGGTGTGAACGTCTATGGCGAGATAGGAGTTGCGAGGGTTTTTTCTCGCAAGGTCCAGTGTTGTAATGCCATTGCCAAAACCGATGTCGATAAATAGTTTCGTTTCAGCAGGGGGCCAATCGTTGTTTGTGGAAAGTGGCTCAGGTGCATAATTAATTAATAGATCGAGTGGGTTATCAATTGCGTGCTGTTGGGACTTAGTGATTCTGCTGCGCCGCGGTTTGAAAGTTCTGATGCTCCTGCCCAACACGTTATTTGTTGGAAGGGGCGGTCGACGCTCTTGACCTGCGTCATCCACTTGAGTCAACCAAGAGTTCAACCGATCCATTGATTCGATATTTTCGATCGGGTTCAATGCGCCAACTGGATCCTGTCCCGCGACTGCGAAATTCCCATTCACGGTTGTGGTTACCGGTGGTGCCATCACTGACCAGTGCGGTGTTTTCATCGATACCAAGGACCATGTTCCCCTCGGTGATGAGTGGTTTGAGGGCAAAGTCCGGAATGAAGCGGGTGTAGCGGTCAAAGTGCGGGATTACTCGGGCGTTCATGACCAAACCCAGGCCCTCCTCACCTCCGGCTTTGGGGTGGCGAAAATCTGGTACGTATCCACATAAAGCCATGGCGCCCGCGCTGCAGCCGGCAACCGAAGCGCCAACTTGCCACTGCTGCCGGATTGCTTTCCAAGCTTTTGTGCCGCGCAATGTCTTGGCCAGATGTCCAGGGTTGCCACCGGAGAGGTAGATCAGGCCGGCGTCCTTCAACGCTTGTACATAGCGGTCATTGTCGGCATCGGCACGCGTGCGAATATCCAGGACGATTTGTTTTGCGCCAAGTCGCTCGGCAGACTCCTTGCCCAACTGGTGCCACTTGGAAAGACTTCGATCACCTTCGAGGGATGCTGCTGTGGCGATTTGGACAAAATTGCGAGGGCGATCCTCGAGCAGCCACTCTTCGACGCCTTGCATGATGGGCAGATACTCGCCACTTCCCACGAGGGCGATGCGGCCGCTCATGCAGGTGCGCTATCCGTTGGCGGCGTCAAAAAATTCACAGAACGCAGAGTAAGCCCGCGGTCCGTAGACCGTTGCAGGACCGCCTGCCATGAGGAAGGTCACACCTATGGCCTCGGCGACTTCTTCCTTGGTTGCTCCCTGACGGGCTGCGCCCCGAGCATGGGCGGCAATGCACCCGTCGCACTGCTCAACCACGGCAATGGCCAATGCGATGAGTTCTTTGGTTTTGCTCGGTACGGCGCCATCGGCCATGGCGCCTTTGTGGAGGGCGGCAAATCCGGCGTAGGTGTCAGGGATCATCTGGCGCAACTCTCGGGCAATGGGCGCGAGTTCCTCCTGAACGGCTTTTCCGTGTGAATGAGACATATCTCCATCGTACTCCTCATCCGCGCATACCCCTGCGGGTATCTTGGGGTAGGGTGATGACATGGATTTAGAGCCGGAAATCAACACTGAAGTCCTCCTTCGCTTGAAGCGGGCACGGGGTCAACTCGATGGCGTTATCAAGATGATCGAGGACGGGCGTGGCTGCACCGACGTTGTCACACAGCTCGCGGCAGTGTCCAAGGCCCTCGATCGGGCTGGGTTCAAAGTCGTGGCCTCCGGCATGCAGGAATGTTTTGAAAAAGGCGAGAAAGCACCCATGACCCAGGAACAACTAGAAAAACTGTTCCTCTCTCTGGCCTAATAGGACCATGCGTCCCTCAACTTCCTCGGCCAGAGGCGTTGCCATGGCAGGGCTTGGTGTCGCTAGCTCAATCCTGATCATTGCCTCAATGTTTTTTGGGTCATCCCCGGCGAGCGCGAAATCTTCGGATCTATCCGCTGTTGCTATTGGTGACTCCGTCATGCTCGGTGCTCGTTGGGAACTCCAAAAGCGTGGCGTCAATAAAGTCGATGCAAAGGTAAGCCGGCAGGCCAGCACAGGACCAGACTTGGTTCGAAAACTCGCTGCCAATCCAGAAATTAAATATGTCGTCGTGCACCTGGGCACCAATGGAACGTATTCGGTGGATACCTGCAAGGAGATCGTGAAGGCTGCGGGTCAGGACCGCACGGTTTTCCTCATTAATCTGAAAGTCCCACGCCCGTGGGAGAACTTGAACAACAGACTCATGCGGAAGTGCGCATCAGCCTTCGATACAAACCGAGTGCGGCTGGTGGACTGGAATGAGGCCTCACAAGCCACATCGGGATTGCTCTATTCAGATGGAATCCACTTGACCCCACGAGGTGCCAAGAAATTCGCTCGGATGATTGTTACGGCGATCAAGCAAACGATTACATTGCAAGGCCCTTCAATGGTCGGGCATCTCTAGATCATGTGCGCAGTCTCACACTTGGGATAGATCACATGGTTTCCAGTAGAAAAATCCTTGATATGGGTGCATATTTGGTCCACTAGCTTCCCAGAACTTGCTCACCAACAAAGGACGTGATCGCATGGCCGCTCGAGTAGATTTCTCCCAAGCTCCAACGAGCAACAAGCAACTCCTTGAGTGGGTTGATGAGATGGCCATGTTGACCGAGCCCGACTCCATTGTTTGGTGTGATGGCAGCGATGACGAGTGGAACCGCCTGACCCAAGAAATGGTCGATGCAGGCACCATGATTCGCTTGAATGAAGACATTCGACCAAATTCATTTTTGGCTCGTTCCAATCCAAGTGATGTGGCGCGGGTAGAGGGACGAACTTTCATTTGCTCGCAGCGTGAAATTGATGCGGGACCCACCAACAACTGGGCCGAGCCAAGTGAAATGCGCGCCACACTCAATGGCCTCATGAAAGGGTCCATGCGGGGTCGCACAATGTTTGTTGTGCCCTTCTCCATGGGACCACTCGGATCACGCATAGCCCAACTAGGTGTTGAAATCACTGACTCCCCTTATGTCGTTGTCAGCATGAAGGTCATGACGCGCATGGGACAGGCAGCATTGGATCAAATCGGTGAGTTCGGTGAGTTTGTACCTGCGATCCACACTGTTGGATACCCCTTGGTCGACGAATCGGGTGAAGTCCGCCCCGATGTTTCGTGGCCCTGCAATGACACGAAATACATTGTGCACTTCCCAGAGACTCGCGAGATCTGGTCATACGGTTCCGGGTATGGCGGTAACGCACTCCTGGGCAAGAAGTGCTTCGCATTGCGCATCGCATCTGCCATGGCCCGCGATGAGGGCTGGCTCGCTGAGCACATGTTGGTGCTCAAACTCACGTCACCCAAGAATGTGGTCAAGTACGTGACCGCTGCATTCCCATCGGCCTGCGGCAAAACAAACCTCGCCATGTTGGAGCCCACTGTCCCTGGCTGGAAAGTGGAAACCATCGGGGACGACATCGCCTGGATGCGCTTTGGTGACGACGGTCGCCTCTATGCAATCAACCCCGAGGCTGGATTCTTTGGAGTGGCTCCCGGTACCGGCATGAGCACGAACATGAACGCAGTTAAGTCACTTAACGCCAATTGCATTTTCACCAACGTTGCATTGACCGACGATGGCGACATTTGGTGGGAAGGTTTGACCGACGAG
Organism: Candidatus Nanopelagicales bacterium; assembly: GCA_040261955.1. GTDB lineage: Bacteria > Actinomycetota > Actinomycetes > S36-B12 > S36-B12 > UBA4592. The sequence goes on along the minus strand of JBDQMZ010000194.1, from coordinate 9,570 downwards.
GCTCCCGCTCACTTGATCGATTGGAAGGGCAACGACTGGACCCCTGCATCGAGTGAACCATCAAGCCATCCCAATGCCCGATTCACAACTCCGGCCGAACAATGCCCATCGATTGCACCTAACTGGGAAGACCCAGCTGGAGTTCCCATCGATGCAATTCTCTTTGGTGGACGTCGGGCAACGAATGTGCCTTTGGTCTCGGAGTCCTTTGACTGGGAGCACGGCGTCTTTGTTGGCTCATCTGTGTCGAGTGAGAAGACAGCCGCTGCCGAAGGTTCCGTTGGTGAATTGCGTAGGGATCCTTTCGCCATGCTTCCATTTTGTGGTTACAACATGGCTGACTACTGGGGTCACTGGCTCAAGGTGGGAAGTTTCACCTCGCCTGAAAAACTGCCCAGAATCTATTCTGTGAACTGGTTCCGCAAGGGTGCCGATGGAAACTTCATCTGGCCAGGCTTTGGTGAGAACTCTCGGGTCCTTGAATGGATCGTCAACAGGCTCTCCGGTGACGTGGATGCCGTGGACACTCCCATTGGCCGAATCCCGGCACCCGGTGCACTCAATGTTGAAGGTCTTGATGTCTCCGAGGCGGGCATGGACGAACTTTTCGCCATTGATGCGCAATCATGGTTGGCTGAAGCGGACCTGACCGAGGAATACTATGCCGAGTTCGGAGATCGAGTGCCTGCTGAAATGAATGCCCAACTGCAGGGATTGCGCGAGCGGCTCAGATCCGTCTGAGTGGTCTGATCTACCTGACCCAGCTCACCTAATTAGGCGAGCGTGGCAACGAGAATTGCTTTGATCGTGTGCATTCGGTTTTCTGCTTGATCAAATGCAATATTTGCGCGGGAATCAAAAACGCCGCTGGTGACTTCAACACCGTCTGCGAAATTGAAGTCGCGCGCAATGTCGGCGCCGACCTGCGTCCTGGTGTCGTGATATGCCGGCAAACAGTGCATGAACTTTGAATGCTCACCTGCCATAGACATAAGGTTTTGGTCCACTTGGTAAGGGCGCAATAATTCAATGCGCTCTGCCCAACGTTCCTTTGCTTCACCCATGGAAACCCACACGTCGGTGTGGATGAATTCGGCTCCAGGGACACCCTCCTGAGGGTTGTCAGAGACCGTGATTGTTGCACCGGAGCGTGCAGCTGCTTGGTTGGCTGCCGCAATGACGTCCTTGTCTGGCCAGAGTGATTCTGGTGCAATTATGCGGACATCAGAACCCATAATCGCGCCCATAATGAGAAGTGAATTCCCCATATTGCTGCGTGCATCGCCCAGGTAGCAGTAGGTCAAGCGATCCGGATCGATAGCGTGCTCACGCATGGTGAGGAAGTCCGCCAGCATTTGGGTTGGATGCCACTCGTCGGTGAGTCCGTTGTAGACCGGAACATCTGAATACTCGGCGAGCTCTGTAACAATGTTTTGCCCTGAGCCTCGGTACTCAATTGCATCGAAAATTCGTGAAAGCACCCGCGCAGTGTCGGCAGGGGATTCTTTGTGGCCAATTTGACTCGAACTGGCATCAAGGAAAGTAGTTGACCCGCCTTGATTCTTCATTGCAACATCAAATGAAATCCGAGTTCGAGTGGATGTTTTTTCAAAGATTGCAGCGAGATTCATTCCGCTGAGGAATTGAGGTTCGCTTTTATGGGCGCGAAGTGACTTGAGAGTTGCGGCCAAGTCGATGAGTGCGGCCAACTCGGTTTGAGTGAAATCTAACTCGCGCAGAAAGTCTCGACCGGTGAGGCCGAGGGCTCGGACGTCATCACGTGTTACTCCATGTGGAACGGTGTTCATTGAGAGAGTCTAGGGGTTTGGGGTGGCGCGGGCGCACGCCGATTAATTCATGCACCTAATCCCAGGGCGTCACTAGAGATCGCCCGATTGACAACATCGCCGGCAAGGCGCAACCCATTGCCCACCGGGCCAGCGACATATTTGGAGTCAAGGCGACGGTAAATCGCTTCACGTTCGTCTTCACTCAAGCCACCCCACACCCCATAGGGCTCGCGAGCTCGAATCGCGTAGTCAGCGCACTCAAGGCGTACCGGACACGAAGCGCACACTCGTTTGGCGGACTGATCCCTGCGAACGCGAGAGGACCCACGCTCATTTTGCGGATGAAAGAAAAGCATGGGGTCAGCGCTGCGGCAGAGACCTTTTTCTTGCCAGTGCCATCGGGAATCAACCGGTACCTGAGCTAAAGGCTGCTGTGGCATGTGAAGTGTCCTTTCCGTGCGCGTGAATCGGAACCTGTTTATCCGAACAGATATAAATGTAACCCGAAAATGTGTTCTCTATGGCAGGACCAAAGTCCCGAGCTGAGTGAAAAAGTCACTCAGTTTTGGCGTGAACAACTACTCGGGGTTCGCCTCTGACTTCGAATTGGCAGTCTCAGCCTTGGCAATTTCAGCTCGAACGTCTTCCATGTTCACGTCACGAACGGCCTGCACCAAGTTGTTTAATGCGTCTTGGGGGAGTGCACCTGCTTGTGAGTAGAGCACTACGCCGTCACGGATCGCCATCAAGGTCGGAATGGAACTGATCTGGAAGCTTCCTGCCAGAGCTTGCTCGGCCTCGGTGTCCACCTTGGCAAAAACGATGTCGGGGTTCGCGACAGCTGCTTGTTCGTAGACAGGCGCAAAGTTGCGGCACGGTCCGCACCACTCGGCCCAGAAATCAACAAAGACAATCGAATTTTCTTTGATCGTCTCAGAAAACTTACTTTCAGTGAGATTCACGGTAGTCATATTCATACCCTAGGGGGTATGGCAAATGAGTGTGACATTGGGGTTATCGTGAGTGAATATAGGGTGATCCCATGAGTACTCCATTAGATTTCCCGGGTTTGGATGAACCCTCCCTGGATGAACCCTCATTGGATCGTTCCGGCAGTACGTTGACCAAGGAACGGGAGTCGAATTTCGACGATGGTGACCACGAAAAGTTTGCCCATTATGTGGAAAAAGACAAAATCGTGGAGAGTGCGGTAACGGGCTCGCCCGTGGAGGCCCTCTGTGGGAAAAAGTGGATCCCCAACCGCGATCCATCCAAATTCCCCATCTGTCCTGACTGCCAAGCAATCCATGCAGGGTTGAAAAAGGGCAAAGGGTCAGACTCGAACAACAAGAATTAGAAGTTTGCACACCACCTGATCGAAAGTCAACGGGGAGTGGAACAATTCGTCAGCGCAACCCTGCGCGACGTCCAACATTGATAGGAACTAATTAACCATGCATAGGAAGTCATTCCGAATCGCAAGTATCGCATCCATCGCAGCCGCAGGTCTCCTCCTTGCGGGGTGCTCCGCGAGCAGCGACTCCACGACAGAGACCAGCGCCGCTGAAACATCAGCGACTGAGTCTGAGAGCGAATCAGCAGTTGCTGATGAGTGCGCAATGGAGAACCTCACGACCATGACACCTGGTGTCTTGACAATTGGAACAGACACCCCTGCTTATCCTCCATATTTCTCTGATGATGACCCCAGCAATGGCGAGGGTTTTGAATCGGCAGTGGCATATGCAGTTGCCGACCAACTTGGATTCGCACCGTCAGATGTCCAGTGGGAAATCGTGCCCTTTAACTCTTCCTATGCTCCAGGCGACAAGAACTTTGACTTCGACATTAACCAGATCTCGGTTACTCCGGAACGAGCAGAGGTTGTTGACTTTTCTGATGGCTACTACACGGTAAACCAGGCAGTTGTTGCGTTCAATGATTCGCCAATCGCGGGAGCAACAACAATCACTGAGCTCAAGGATGCAAAGCTCGGCGCCCAAGTTGGAACAACCAGCCTCGACTTTGTCACCGAGGTCGTTCAGCCCAGCAATGAGCCTTATGTTTTCAATGACACGAATGACGCCAAGAGCGCTTTGCAAAACGGTCAGATTGACGGCATCGTTGTGGACCTTCCCACGGCCTACTACGTCACGGCTGTTGAGTTCGATGACAGCAAGATCGTCGGACAATTTGAAGCACAAGCAGGTGGCGAAGAATTCGGCATGCTGTTCCAGAAGGGCAACCCGCTGGTTACCTGCGTGAACCGTGCACTCGCGGAGCTTGAGTCATCCGGCCAATTGAAGGAAATCCAGGACACATGGTTGGCTGGAACAACAGCTCCGTACTTCACCGAATAATTTGATTAGTCCTACTAATTAATTATTAAGGAATAAATGTGAGTACTCCTGCTCCTGGCGCCGATGTGGTCTACAAGGACCCGTCGCGCCAGGAGCAGACTCGTAAGAAGGCCAGGCGGGATGCACTCATCGGCATGGCAAGCCTCATTGCTTTTGTCGTGGTGTGCTTTGTTCTTGTCACGAATAGTTCCGGTTGGAAAACATTTCAGGACACTTTTTTCAATGGCGATCAGTTTGTTGAGTCGTTCCCAACTTTGCTTCAGGCATTTTGGCTCAATGTGCGCATATTTCTCATCGCTGAACCCATAATTCTGATCCTTGGCCTTCTCGTGGCCCTCGCTCGCACATTACGGGCACCGGTTTTTCTGCCATTGCGCATGATCGCAACTCTCTACGTTGATGTCTTTCGTGGTGTTCCAACTATTTTAGTAATTTTCCTTCTTGGTTTTGGCATGCCTGCCTTGCAACTCCAGGGTGTCCCGAGCGATGCCATTTTTTGGGGAACAGCGGCATTAGTACTTTCCTATGGCGCCTACGTAGCCGAGGTATTCCGTGCTGGCATCGGCTCAGTACACCCGAGTCAAACAATGGCCGCTCGCTCACTGGGTCTTTCGTCATTCCAAACTAACCGATACGTTGTGTTGCCGCAGGCAATCCGAAACGTAATGCCGCCCCTGTTAAATGATTTTATTTCACTCCAAAAAGACACGGCGTTAGTTGCTGTTTTAGGCCCGATTGAAGTCTTGCGCCGTGCACAAATTGATACGTCATCGAATTTTAACTACACGCCCTACGTTGGAGCGGCACTCATCTTTATTGCATTGACCATTCCCATGACGCGCTTCGCAGACTGGGTTCAGCGACGCTCAGCCAAAAAGCGTCGGGCAGGCGGGATCGCCTGATGACAAAAGCTTCGTATTTGAATGTTCAGGGTGTGTGGAAGTCATTTGACGGGCACCCCGTGCTTCGCGGGATTGACCTTGAGGTACCCGAGCATTCGGCTATGGTCCTCATTGGTGCCTCAGGATCGGGAAAATCCACGTTGCTTCGGTGTGTGAATGGTCTTGAAATAGTCGACGCAGGATCAGTCTCAATTGACGGTACCTTGGAGGTGACGGATTTCGCCACTGATCTAGATGCGGTCCGGCGCAGAGTCGGAATAGTTTTCCAGTCCTACAACCTGTTCCCGCACATGAAAGTGATCGACAATATCACTCTCGGACCCATAAAGGTTCTGAAAAAATCTTCTCGCGATGCTCGGGATCAGGCAATGGAGTTACTGGCGCGATTCGGGCTTGACGCGAAGGCGAGTGAATATCCCGATCGACTGTCGGGTGGGCAGGCGCAGAGAGTTGCCATTGTTCGAGCCCTCGCCATGGATCCTGAAATCATGTTGTTCGATGAAATTACTTCTGCACTTGACCCCATGCTCGTTGGCGAGGTGTTGGACTCAGTGCGCGAACTCAGAGATTCGGGAATGACTATCGTGATGGCGACTCACGAAATGAATTTTGCGCGCGAGGTTGCTGATTCAGTGTGCTTCCTGCACAACGGAATTGTGTGGGAACAAGGGGATCCTGATGCTTTGTTTGGCGCTCCACAGCGTGAGGAAACACGAAATTTCTTGGCTCGAGTGCGTTAACCCACCGCGTGTCGGTTGTTTGATCTCCTATTTGTCCCATTTTCGGTTCTAGTATTGGGATGTCAGATTCACTTATATGGAGGTAATTATGTCAAGCCAAATGGATGTTGAAGTCGACAACGACTTCCTTGCTGCAGTTGGTCGCAGCTGGTGGGTGTTGCTCTTCGGCGGGATCATCAGCTTGGGCGTCGGCATTATGGCGCTCGTATGGCCGGGTGCCACAATCATTGTTGTTGCAATTCTTTTTGCAATCTACCTGATCGTTTCGGGTATCTTTGAACTTGTTCGTTCATTCGCACATGGACTCACGGGTGGTACACGAGTGCTGCTCTTGATCACCGGCGTGCTTTCCATCATTCTCGGTGTGTTTGCTATTCGCAGCGCCATTAACGCGGCAGAGCTCCTCGCCATCTTTATTGGTATCGCATTCCTGTTCCGCGGATTTGCAACCCTGTTCCTCGGATTCGATTCACCAGTTGGACGTGGTTGGAACATCTTCTTTGGAATTATTTTGCTTATCGGTGGCATCGTGATTCTGGTTCAGCCAGCGATCTCTCTCGTCACCCTGGCACTCGTTGTCGGAATTTGGTTGGTCATCATTGGTATCTACGAAGTCATTGCAGCATTCATGGTTCGTAGTCGCCTGAAGGCAATTGCATAAGTGCCTGAAGGTAAATACATGTTCGCCTGAAGCACCCTCCCACATTTGCGGGAGGGTGCTTCTTTGTTGTTCGGCCCGCTTCATTGCTATCAAGTACCCCTTAGTGGTTAGGTTGGCTCTGTGCCAGCGGAAACCTCACAAACACTTGATCGGGGACTTAACGTCCTTGAAATCCTTGCTGAACACCCAGAAGGTTTGACCGTCACGGAATTGGGTCACAAGCTCGATGTTGGTCGAACTGTGGTTTATCGCTTGGTAGTGACTCTGGAAAGCCATGGCTTATTGCGGCGCTCTGGTGATGGGCGGTGTCGTCTTGGCATGGGACTCTTAACGTTGGCCCGAGTTATTCAGCCACTGGTTCGTGACGCCTCAGGCCCGGCACTGCGCATGTTGACCGAGGCGTTGGGCTGCACTTCCTATCTCATGATCGCGGATGCAAATGACGGCCTCGTGGCGGTTGTGTCAGAACCGAATCGTTCTGACATGCATGTCGCATTGAGAGTCGGGACACGAACCCCGCTGGAGGGGAGCGCGGGAGGCCGGGCCATATTGGCAGCCCGCACTGCGGCAGGCCGAGCTCTGGACCCAGTTTGGGTCATGGCAAGTCTCGAAGGTGGAACACACGGCATGGCGGTCCCCATCACGGGCGTACCTGGATTGGAAGCAAGTGTGGGGATCATCTCCGCCAGGGAGATCCCTGAGGCCGAATATGGACCCAGGTTGGCGCGCAGCGCTGCAGAGATCCCCAGAATGCTGAAGTGACACGCCCACGCCAGGGCTGATTTGAGTCCTAGGTTCAGGTAACGCACAATGGGGTGTGACTTCCCCCAGGTTTATTCGTCGACTTTCCATTGGTGCATCAGCCCTCTTAGGCATTTCTCTAGTTGCTGGTGCGGTTGCGCCTGCAGCAAGTGCAGATAACCCCCCTTCAAAGATCGTGAGTGGGTGGATCCCGTACTGGATGTCCTCCCAGAAAATCCCCACGGGAATCAATAATGCGGTGGCCAATGCTGATCTGTTCACTGATGTTTCACCATTCTGGTACTCAGCCACGAAAACAAGCGGTGGAAATGTCACCGTAGGTTTCAATAAAAACTATGGCAGTTCAGCTGCGAATTCATCATGGGCCGTTGCCCAACTTCGCGCGGCAGGAATCCCAGTTATTCCCTCAATCGCTGATGCATCGGGAGCCAAGACTATGGCGAAAGTTCTGGCCGACCCTGCCAAGCGAACGGCGCATGTTAATGACATCGTCAATATTGTGATGTCCAATAATTATGACGGCATTGATTTGGATTATGAAGCCTTTGCGTTTTCTGATGGCAGTTCGTCATGGAATGCCACAAAACCAAAATGGACTGCGTTCGTTCAAGAATTGGGCAACGCCCTTCACGCCCAAGGCAAAAAACTTGTAGTGACCATCCCACCGGCATGCTCAATGGGTGGATCATGCGGTGTTAATACCGGTTACCACGTGTACAACATGGAAGTAATCGCACCTTCCGTTGATTTGATCAGGATCATGGCTTACGACTACAGCGTTTCTGGGGCGGGTCCGATCGCACCATACAACTGGGTTCGCAGCATTGTGGCTCATGCGGCTTCGATCACTGACCCTCAAAAAATCCAAATTGGTGTGCCAACCTACGCGCGGTATTGGACCCAGAAAAAATCTGGCGGAGCACCCAAGTTAACGGGCACATGTCCGAGCAGTTCCAGTTCAGGTGCGCAGAAAGCTGCATACAATTCGCTCACTTCCCGAGGGTCCATGACTGAAGTAGATATTCCCGCCTTCGTGGCTTCCCAGGGAGGCGAGCCGCAATGGGATGACGAAAAGAAGGAGTACTTTTTCGAGTACCAGAAAGTTGTTAATTGGAATGACTCGAGTGGTGCAAGCCAAACCTGCACTGCATCACGCATCATGTGGTTTCTGGGAGATAACGGTGTGTTGACACGAACTCAGTTGGTTGGGGAGTTTGGCATCAATGCCGCCGCCTACTGGACCATTGGCGGGGAGAATTCCAGTCAGTGGCCATTGATTCGCGCCTACGCACAATCACTCGCCCCAGCTATTCCCGAGGTCGCCGTGGCTGCTCCGCCAACGGTTGTTTTCGGTCAACCCAGCAGTGTGACAACCTCGGGGCAATTCAACGGTGCGCCAATAATTGGAGCCAATGCAATCCTGCAACAAAAATCAGGAGAGAGTTGGATTGACATTGTTGGTGGTTTGACCGGTGAGGATGGTGCCGTCGGTCTGCCCATCGCTTTGACGTCGGGTGGAACGTTCCGAATCGTCATGGGTGCGACTGCTTCATCACCAGAGGTTGTGTCTGCGGAGTTCGCCATATCGATTGCCCCCGCGATCACGGCGAAAGCAAAAACAAAGAAAGTGAAAGCTGGCAAGACCCTGAAAGTTTCACTGATTGCTCGGCCTGGGATTGCAGGGCAGAAGGTGACTTTGCAGGTTCAGCGCGGGGCCAAGTGGAAAAATGTTGCGAAAGCTAAGACAAAAGCCAATGGCAGAGTGGTGATCAAAGACAAGGCACCCAAAAAGAAGGGCAAGTACGTTTATCGGGTTCTCACCGCCCAGACCGACGGTGTGCTCGCAGGGGTCTCAAACCCCGTAACAATTAAGGTTAAGTAGTAACCGAAAGATCAAACCACCGCAACAGGTCAAAGTCAGCGCTCACTCCTGTTTCAGAACCAACAAGCGTGGGTTCGGGTAATGAACCAAAAAGTTCCCGTGCGGCGTCCAGATACTCTTGAAGCTCACTCTCTGGCGCTTGATCATGTGCCGCTGGATAGTTGAGATCGCCATGTTCGTTGTAGGTCAGCATTGACAAGCGCAGTGGTGGCTCTACGGCACCATCCTTGTGATGCCAGCGACCAGATTGGGCGTCAAACCGGTAAGAAGGAAGCGACGACCAACCATGGTCAGCGATCAATTCAACCGCTTGAACAATGTAGGTAAAGACTGCCTCAGAGATGAAGTAATTGAAATTAACCCGAACCCAGCCTGGCTTGATTCCTTCACAGCCAGTGCTGATTTCCCGTTCGTATTCATGTGATGTATCAAGATCAATTCCCAACAGTCGGTGTCCATAGGGGCCTGCGCAT
>JBDQMZ010000193.1:0-12136 GCA_040261955.1 Candidatus Nanopelagicales bacterium | reverse complement strand
GGGTACCAATGCGCCAACAACAATTCGTACCTGGTCACCGGGCGCAAGTTCGAGCGTTCCAGTGGTCAAGGCTCCCATGAACAGCGATGCGTATGGCGATGCGATTGTTCCTGTGGCTAGAAACGGAACGATTGCGATTGCAACGATCGCGGGTGCCACAGACATTACCGTTGATGTGCTGGGGTATTACCCCGACGGTGGCGAGGCAGAAAACAATGCTGAAGTCGTGAGCGACACGATCATTGCACCCATGACTGAATTTGCACCCCTCGCTCAACCTGCGCCAGCACCCGAGGCGCCGGCCGAACCTGCGGCACCTGCTGCACCAGAACCTGTTCTCGATGAAGGTGAATTCATTGGAATTGGCGCTGAGACTGGCTACGAATCCGCTTCTCAAGGCGCTGTGCAACCCGGTGAAAACCGAACTGTTGCGCTCAACGGCTTACCGGTCAATGCGACAAGTGCTCTGGTGACTGTTACAACGAGTGAGGCCACCAAGAAGGGCAAGCTACGAATAGGTCTGATCGGTGAGAAAGTCAATGCCGCCACTGTCAAAGTGCGCAAAGCAAAAACTCGAACCTCAATCTTGGTTGTTCCAGTTGCAGGTGGCGCCGTACAGATCGCCGCGTCGAAGAAACCCGCGCTGCAGGTAAAAGTTGAAGTCTTGGGGTATCGGACAGGTGCTGAAGCACTCTCCGCAAAAGGAATACGAGCGGCGCGTCTGATCAAAACAAAAATGAATGGCACTGAGGTCAAGGTGGTTAGGGCCACAGGTGTGGGCGATGTGCCCAAGAAGAAGAAGAAAGTGGCCGCAGTAATTCTTCGAGTCACCGCACGGGGCAAAGGAACTGATGGCCGGTTGGCGGCCTATGCGGTGGGTGGCGTCGATCGCGGCTCTCGCTCCGTCACGATCCCGGCCAAGGGGAAAGCGACCTCGATAGTTGTTGCCGAGGTTGGAGATAAGGGCTTGGTCGCTCTAGGTTCCAATGTGAAGACGAGGGCCATAATCCAGGTGATTGGGTACATCCGCAGGTAGGTTCGCTCACGCCTAGACTGTCGAGGTGTTTAGCGAGCCAACTGACCTGTTCTCATCAGAATCGGGCAGTGAACTTGTTGCCGATCTCAACCCTGCCCAACTAATGGCAGTTGAGCACCGAGGTTCACCATTACTCATTGTTGCGGGCGCAGGCTCGGGCAAGACGCGTGTTCTCACCCGGCGAATTGCGCATCTACTGGCCACGGGCTCAGCCCACCCAGGGGAGATCCTGGCCATCACGTTTACTAACAAAGCCGCAGCTGAAATGCGTGAACGCGTTGTTGAAATAGTGGGCCCGGCGGCCCGCTCCATGTGGGTATCAACCTTTCACAGTGCCTGCGTTCGCATATTGCGTGCCGAGGCACACAGGCTTGGCATCAAGAGCAACTTCACCATCTACGACACATCCGACTCACTTCGCCTCATCACGCTAATCCTGCGCGACCTCAATATTGACTCGAAAACGCACCGTCCACGAGCGATGCTGACTCGAATTTCATCGGCAAAAAATGAATTGATGGATCATGAAACGTTCGCGGCACAGGCAGAGAGTGAAATCGACAAAATCGTGGCCGAAATCTACCGCGATTACCAAAACCGATTAACCCTCGCTAACGCCTTTGATTTTGATGACCTCATTGGCTCAACCGTTGCCCTAATGCAACTGTTCCCTGAGGTGGCGAACCATTATCGCCGTCGGTTCCGACACATCATGGTGGATGAATATCAGGATACAAACCATGCGCAATACACACTCATCAAGGAACTAGTGGGCACAGGTGCCGACGGCATCGCACCCGGTGAGTTATGTGTTGTGGGCGATGCTGATCAGTCGATCTACGCTTTCCGTGGGGCGACCATTCGAAATATTGAAGAGTTCGAGCGCGATTACCCAAATGCAAAAACGATTTTGTTGGAGCAAAACTATCGCTCAACTCAAACAATTTTGACAGCTGCAAATGCGGTCATTGCAAAAAATAATTCGCGGAGGGCCAAAAACCTCTGGACCGACGCGGGCGACGGTGACTTAATTGTTGCCTACGTTGGCGATGATGAGCATGATGAAGCCGCATTCATTGCCCGTGAAATTGACAGGCTGGCAGATTCAGGTACCTCGCGTGCAGGTGACACTGCTGTTTTTTATCGAACGAATGCGCAATCTCGCGCTGTGGAAGAGGTCTTCATTCGCACGGGAATGCCATACAAAGTCGTTGGTGGTGTCCGCTTTTATGAGCGCAAGGAAGTTAAAGATGTTCTCGCCTACTTGCGAGCGATTGTTAATCCGGCGGATGAAGTATCACTTCGGCGAATTTTGAATACGCCGAAACGAGGGATCGGTGAAAGGGCCGAGGCAATGGTCGGGGCCTACGCTGACCGTGAACGCATTTCATTTTTTGATGCTCTAGTTCGTGCGGATCAAGCACCGGGAATAGCAACCCGATCGGTGACGGCTATTGCGAAGTTCGCCGAGCTACTCAGTGAACTTCGAACGCTGCATGAGGCTGGCTCGAAACCAGCCGTCATGATTCAAGCAGTCGTGGAGCACAGTGGGCTCCTTGCTGAATTGCGGGCATCCATTGACCTGCAAGATGAAGGCCGCATTGAAAACCTCGCGGAGTTGGAATCCGTTGCAGCTTCTTACAGTGTGGACAACCCTGAGGGGACCCTGAGCGACTTTTTGGAGCAGGTGTCACTCGTCGCGGATGCTGATGAAATCCCCGATGGTGAAGATCATGGCGGTGTTGTCACGCTCATGACATTGCACACGGCCAAGGGGCTCGAGTTCCCCACGGTGTTTCTCACTGGAATGGAAGAGGGGATCTTCCCCCACGCCCGGTCATTTTCTGATTCCAAGGAGCTGGAAGAGGAACGCCGCTTGGCCTACGTGGGAATTACCCGTGCACGCGAGCGGCTTTATGTCACGCGGTCTTTGGTGCGCTCTGCCTGGGGGAGTCCGGCCTACAACCCCGAAAGTAGATTCTTGGGTGAGATCCCTGAAACGGCCATGCGTTGGGAGCGAGAAGCGCCGAATAATTCCATGTTTAGCGGTTCGTCCACGAGCAGTTTTGATTCAGGGGTTCGTCGGGGTGGAAAGTCCGTGGGATCCTCGATAACTATTTCCTTGAAACCAGGGGATCGAGTTACCCATGAAAAGTTTGGGCTCGGCACCGTCGTGGAAACGGGTGGTAGCGGTGATCGTGCAGATGCATCGATTGACTTTGGCTCGGCAGGTATCAAGAGACTTCTGCTGCGATATGCGCCTGTTGAAAAACTCTAGGAGTTCCTACTCGGAGGCATGAATAACTGCAGCGGCAACCGCAGGTGCAACCGATGGGTCAAACACACTTGGCACGATGTACACGGGTGAGAGTGCTTCCTCAGAAACGCACTGAGCAATCGCTTCAGCAGAGGCGATCAATACTTTCTCAGTGATTTTGATTGCCCCGCTGTCGAGTAATCCCCTGAAAATACCGGGAAATGCAAGAACGTTATTGATCTGATTGGGGTAGTCACTGCGGCCCGTTGCAACGACCTTGGCAAATTTTGCAGCCTCGATCGGATTGATTTCGGGGTCAGGATTGGCCAGTGCTAACACAATCGAGTCTTTGGCCATGGTGGATACATCCTGCGCTGTGATCAAGTCGGGCTGTGACACACCAATAAAGACATCGGCGCCCACCAGGGCCTCCTGCAGGGTGCCAGCAAAGCCCCTGGCATTCGTGCGTTGCGCCAAGTCCATGCGGGCTGGATCCAAATTTGTTCGTGCAGAGTGGACAGCGCCCTTGGAGTCAAAGAGTGTGATGTCCTTGACGCCAGCGACTAACAGGAGATCTGCGACCGCAGCCCCTGCCGCGCCGGCACCTGACATGACGATGGTGAGATTGGCAAGTTCTTTGTTGACCAGCTTGGCCGCATTGATCAGCGCAGCCAACACAACAACTGCGGTGCCGTGTTGATCGTCGTGGAAAACGGGAATGTTAAGACGTTTGCGCAGTTCGCGTTCAACTTCAAAACAGCGAGGAGCGGAAATGTCTTCGAGGTTGATGCCACCAAAACCGGGTGCAATGATTTCGACAGTTCGAATGATTTCATCGACATCCTGAGTGTCGAGGCAGATTGGCCAGGCATCGACGTTGGCAAACTTTTTGAATAGTGCGGCCTTGCCCTCCATGACGGGCATTGATGCTTCGGGTCCAATGTTTCCTAGACCAAGAACCGCTGAACCATCCGTGACAACTGCAACGGTGTTGCGCTTGATCGTGAGATTTCGAGCATCTTCGGGGTTCTCCGCTATGGCAGAGCAAACGCGGGCAACTCCTGGTGTGTAGGCGCGTGCGAGATCCGTGCGGTTGCGCAATGGAACCTTGAGCCCAACTTCAATTTTCCCGCCGAGATGGATGAGGAATACAGAGTCACTAATTTTATCGACGGTGCAACCCTCGATCGCGTTGAGAGAATCACGAATCTCCTCCGCATGCTCAGGGTCCCGAGCCAGTGCACTCAGGTCCAAAACCGTGACCTCGTGTCCAGAATCGGTGACGTCCAGTCCCGTGATGACCGCGCCGGCCTTAGTGACCGCGGTCACAATGGCACCGGAAGCGTGAACTTCGGGAGTGACGTGCATGCGAATAACAATGGAGTAAGCAGAACCTTGAGCCATGGCACGACCTTAGAGGGAGGGCTTTGCGGAGGTGTAATCGACCAACTGCATTAATGCCTGAAATCACATGGGCTACCCTGTCGATATGGCAGACATGACTCGCCCCATCAGAATTGTTATTGCGAAACCAGGGCTCGATGGTCACGATCGCGGGGCCAAGGTTGTTGCTCGAGCGTTGCGCGATGCTGGCTTCGAAGTTATTTATACAGGGCTACACCAAACTCCAGCTGCAATTGTTCAAGCAGCTGTCCAAGAAGATGCTGATGTCATTGGTATTTCCATTCTTTCCGGAGCTCACCTGACTTTGTTCCCTGAATTAATGAGTCAATTGACTCAGGCGGGTGCATCAGACATCGTGGTCTTTGGCGGGGGAATCATTCCCGAGTCCGATATTGAAGAGTTAAAGGCGATTGGTGTCGCTGAGATATTCACACCAGGCACGCCAACATCCGATGTCGTGGACTGGGTGCATAACAATGTTGGGGTCCATTCAACTTCCTGAATGGATGGGTTGTAAATCACATTCATGCGAGTGTTGCCTCGAACACTGAAAGACTAGACTCGATGCCTCACCTGTTCAGTGAACTCAAGGAGTAAGCGTGGATCTGTACGAATACCAAGCCAAGCAACTATTCGGCAAACACCAACTCCCCATTACCTCGGGTGATGTGTGCGAGACCGTTGACCAAGCGGTCGCAATGGCTGAGTCCATTGGCGGACCCGTTGTGGTCAAAGCGCAGGTCAAGACGGGTGGGCGTGGCAAGGCCGGCGGCGTGAAGCTGGCGAAGAATTCCGAGGAAACCCGCGAGGTGGCCAGCGCAATCCTGGGCATGGACATCAAGGGCCACACTGTCCACAAGGTCCTAGTCGCCGATGCAGCTGATATCGATGAGGAATATTACGTGTCATTCCTGCTTGATCGCGCCAATCGTTGTTTCTTGGCCATGGCGAGCGTCGAGGGCGGTGTTGAAATCGAAGAGGTCGCTGTCAATAACCCCGACGCGCTCGCGAAAATCAGAGTAGATGCACTTGAAGGTGTCGGCCCGGAGAAAGCGCGCGAAATCGTTGAGGCGGCCAAGTTCCCCGAGGCCATCAGGGCTCAGGTCGCCGACATCTTGGTCACGCTGTGGGAGATTACGGTCCGCGAGGATGCCACGCTCGTTGAAGTTAACCCACTGGTGTTGACGCCAACAGGTGAGGTGCTCGCCCTTGATGGCAAGGTGACCATCGACGACAATGCCGCATTCCGCCAACCAGGGCATGCAGAGTTTGCTGATTCAGCGATCGATCCCATTGAAGCCCGTGCCAAGTCTTTGCATCTGAATTACGTCAAATTGGATGGCGATGTTGGAATCGTGGGCAATGGCGCAGGGCTTGTCATGAGCACACTTGATGTTGTGGCTTACGCGGGTGAAGAGTTTGGAGGCATCAAACCGGCCAACTTCCTCGATATTGGTGGTGGAGCATCGGCTGAAGTGATGGCCAATGGGCTGGACATTGTTTTGAACGATCCAGACGTACAAGCAGTATTTGTCAATATCTTTGGTGGCATCACCGCATGTGATGCTGTCGCCAACGGAATTTTGCAGGCAATTGAACAGTTGGGTGACTCGGTGACCAAGCCGATTGTCTGCCGAATCGATGGCAACAATGCACCTGAGGGTCGCAAAATTCTTCAGGACTCAAACCACGAACTCATTGAACTTGTTGACACCATGGATGCCGCGGCACGCAGGGTTGCAGAACTGGCTGCTGCCCGTAAAGGAGCGAAATAACAATGTCTATCTGGCTGAACTCAGACACCAGGATCCTCGTCCAAGGAATGACCGGTTCCGAGGGAACCAAGCACACCCGCCGCATGGTGGCGAGCGGAGCCAAAGTGGTTGCTGGTGTGACGCCTGGCAAAGCTGGCCAAGAAGTTGACGGCATTCCCGTTTACAACAACGTGGCTGATGCTATGGATGCGACCGGAGCAAATGTTTCTGTTGTTTTCGTTCCACCAAAATTCGCCAAAGCCGCTGTCGAAGAAGCCGTCGATGCCAAGATTCCACTGTGTGTTGTGATCACCGAGGGAATCCCGGTTCATGACACGGCGCAATTCTTTCAATATGCGGTGAACGCTGGCACCACACGGATTATCGGGCCAAACTGTCCTGGAATTATTAGTCCAGGACAATCCAATGCAGGAATTATTCCTGCTGACATCACGCAGCCGGGTCGCATTGGGCTGGTGTCAAAGTCAGGCACGCTGACCTATCAAATGATGTATGAACTCCGTGACTTTGGCTTCTCCACCTGCGTCGGCATTGGTGGCGATCCAATCATTGGGACAACGCATATTGATGCACTTGAAGCATTCCAGAATGACCCCGACACCGATGCCATCGTGATGATCGGAGAAATCGGTGGTGATGCTGAGGAGCGCGCTGCAGCCTTTATCAAAGAGCATGTGACAAAGCCCGTTGTCGGTTACGTTGCTGGTTTCACCGCACCTGAAGGCAAGACCATGGGTCACGCTGGAGCGATCGTTTCCGGTTCGTCTGGCACTGCAGCCGCAAAGCAGGAGGCTCTGGAGGCGGCTGGTGTGAAGGTGGGACGCACACCGAGTGCGACCGCTGCACTCATGCGTGAAATTCTTTCGTAATTGAACGCGCCCGAATGATCAGGTTCAGATGATCTCTGAGTGGAGCACGCTCTCCATCGCCATCATTGCAGCGACAATTTTCTTGTATGGCATGTCGAAAACAGCCATGCCTGTCGCAGGTGTTGTTGCTGGTCCAGTCCTAGCGGCCGTTCTCACTCCAGGTGTGGCATCTGCATTTGCCATCCCACTTCTGCTCGTAGGTGACATTTACGCCCTCGCCTTATACCGATCACACGTGAATTGGCGTCTCATTCTTCGCCTCATTCCAGGCGTACTCGCGGGCCTGTTACTAACGGCGTTCCTTTTCACCGTCCTTTCGTCCGCAACTCTGAGTCGCATGCTTGGGGTTCTGATTTTGATTTCGGTACTGCTTGAAGTGGGCAGAATGCGCCAGAACAGCGACTCAGAAAAAGCGGAAGACAATTCTCGAGTACGCGTGGTCAAAGCAGGTTTCTTCGGCGTGCTTGCGGGCATGACTTCCATGGCGGCCAATGCAGGTGGGACTGCCATGAGTCTCTACCTGATAAACATGCGGGTTTCCACGATCACGTTCATGGGCACCTCGGCATGGTTCTTCCTATTTGTAAACCTGACAAAAGTTCCGTTGCTCATCAATCTTGATCTTCTCACTACTCAGACCTTGCTTTCAGGTGCCTGGTTCGTGCCCGCCGTGATCGCCGGCGCAGCGCTTGGTTCGGTGATATTTCGCCATTTGCCCAAGATTTGGTTTTACCGGATCGCTCTGGTGCTCAGTTCTTTAGCGGCCCTGTGGTTGCTCATTCACGGATAGCTCGTTTTAGCGAGTGGTGAAATCCCGATTGGGCCACCTTTTCGTTAGATTGGGCTAGTGAGTGATCTGCACAACCCTGAGCAAGCGGTGAATGGTGATTCATCCGTGATTACTGCCTCGAGTGCTGATGACGTTCACCAGAGCTCGGCCCCAGAAGCTGGTTCCAAAAAGAGCCTTAAGCGCGGGGTTCACGCGGTTCGCGAGATTTCCCAGAAATCCCAGTTGACAGCTATTTTCTGGGGAATCACCTACAGTTTGAGGGCCCTTTTACTTACGGTTGCAGTCACCGTCTTGGTCATGGCTCCCGTCATATTGAGTGATGGCGGCCAAGTGACAGGAAAATCATTTGCGCAGACAACCCTGTGGTCCTGGCTGGTTCTCAATGGGGTCGCGCCGAAATTAGGGGCGGCTGTTTTCACACTCGTGCCGTGGGGACTCGTGCTGATTCCTTGGCTGGTTTTATTGGGATCAGGAAGGTCACTAGGGCGAAGAATCGTGCTCGCTCGGGCTGGTGGGTCACTAACAGTTGCCGCGCTGACGGGCGGTGTGCTGCTGGTCGTGATTTACACCGCCTTTGGAACATTGGCAGCGATGTCGACCACTTCAGTTGAAGTGTCCTTTGATCCGATTCGTGCACTCGTCGTCATGCTTTTGGTCAGTCTTTCTGCAGTAGCCGTGGGAATCATCGCAGCTTTGCCAGAGAACCCCTTTCACATGCTTCCAAATCTCGTTCGAGAAATGGTCATTCGAGGATTTGCGGCACTCCTCACACTGGCGGGGATCGCCGCACTGTTAGTTGCGGTTCAACTTGTTGGCAACTTTGCTGAGGTGCTCAAGTTGGCCAATGGGCTTAACCCAGGACTCAGTGGCTTTCTCGCGATCCTGCTGCTGAGTTTGGGGTACCTACCGGTCTTGGTTGTTTGGGCAATGTCATACATGCTCGGCGCAGGTTTTGTAATCGGCCCCGAAGCTGTCATTTCCCCATTCATTCCGTCGACCGCCCCAACGCAGTTACCTCCGCTACCCATTTTGGCGGCACTTCCATCAAATTCGAGCGGAGTGTCGTGGCTACTTCCCGCAATAGTCGTAGCAGTTGGAGCTCTTGTTGGAATCGGAATTGCTCGGCGCAAGGTTGCCGAACCAGTGTTGATTCGCATGGTCATTGCATTGGGTGCCGCACTTGTCGCGGCATTGTGCGTCTTTTTGCTCGTTGTGATCTCAAGTGGGAACTTGGGTGATGTTCGACTCGTGGGAATCGGTCCCGACGCTACATTGGCAGCGACACTTGCATGGATCCTGTTGATACTCGGGGCGGCGCCTGTCTCCGCGCTTCCTCGCAGGCTCTTCGAGCAAAAGCGGCCCACGGTGCGGGTTGTTTCTCAACCATTGCCCGACCAGACTCCAGAACAATCTGATGCGGCATGGGCGGTCGATGAATTGGAAAGACCTGAGGACAACGAGAAGCTATGAAGCCATTTCGCATAAGCACGTCCATCAACTGGGCCCGGGAGAGTTACCAAAGAAACATTTTGGCCTTTATTGCCCTCGCCGCTATCGTCACGATTCTGCAGTTTGGGCAGCAACTTGCCACGGATCCCATTTCAGAATCATTCGATCTATGCCTCAATGCCGGTGGCCTTGCCTCGAACGGTTCAAGTCTTGACGCACAGGCCATGGAAAATTGCGTCGCAGAGCAACTCCCAACCTTGGTACTGAGCATGCTTGTGGTGCTGGTCTTTGTTCTCGCATCCTTTTTAGCAACAGCGGGAGTAATCCGAGGTGCATTGCACGTCTCCATGGGTGCAAATATCGGATTTGCTGACACATTCCTGGGCAAATATTTCGTTCAATTCTTATTCACAATTGTCATCATCATGATCGCTTTCACTGCTGGACTTTTCCTGCTGGTTGTCCCAGCGTTCATCGCCCTCCTGCTCTTCCAATTTGCACCATTCTTTGCCCTTGATCGCGGATACGGTCCATTCTTGGCATTGAAATCGAGTGTTGGAATAGTTCGAAAGAATTGGTCCCTGAGTATCTTGGTGTTGCTCGTCAGCGGTGTTGCATATTTAATTTCTGGGCTTTTTTGGGGAATCCCAACGATTGTCGCGCTTCCCATCGCGGCCCTCGTGACAACGTATGCATATCAAAAACTCACGGGAAATCCAGTGACCAATGACCCGGCTGAAAGGCTGGAATGAAAAAAATTGTGGTCATGGCCTCTGGTTCAGGCACTCTCTTTCGATCGCTACTTGAGTCCGACATTGGGTCACAGGTTGTCGGGCTCGTAACCGATGCACCAGGGTGTGGCGCCATTGACATCGCGGTCGACCATGGAATTCCTGTGGTGAAAGTGCCATTGCATGATTACGAATCGCGCAGCGACTGGGGAGTAGCCCTGAGAGCGAAAATGCTTGAACTGGATCCGGACTACATTGTGACCGCGGGCTTTATGCGCGTGCTGGACGCAGATTTTGTTGACACTTTCCCGAGCCGAATTATTAATTCACACCCAGCTTTGCTTCCGCATTTTCCGGGTGCCCATGCCGTTCGCGATGCGTTGGCGGCGGGTGCGACGGTGACGGGAACAACTGTCCACCTGATCGATCACGGTGTCGACACTGGGCCGATCTTGGCGCAGGAATCCGTGGTTATTGAGCCCGGTGTCACCGAGGCAGATCTGCATGAACAAATCAAGAAGATTGAGCGAACTTTGTTACCCGCTACAGTTTCCCGAGTGATCAATTCCGATTTTTCAACAGGTAACGGAGAGGCACAATTTTCATGACCATGCGTGGAATTTCCCGGGCGCTCATTTCGGTATATGACAAGAGTGGTGTTCAGGAGTTAGCCAGGGCCCTACATGACGCGGGTGTCGAGATTGTTTCAACCGGTTCCACCGCCCAAGTGATTGAATCCTGTGGCGTACCCGTCACTCCGGTGAGTTCAGTCACTGGATTTCCCGAGTGCCTCGATGGCCGCGTCAAGACTTTGCACCCTGGTATCCATGCGGGCCTCCTTGCAGACACCAGAAACGCCGATCATGTGAACCAGTTGCAGGAACTCGGAATCGCAGCTTTTGATCTTGTGGTTGTGAACCTCTACCCATTCAATGAGACTGTCGCAAGTGGCGCGCCTGTTGATGAATGCATTGAGCAAATTGATATCGGCGGTCCGGCAATGATCAGAGCCTCAGCAAAGAACTATGCCAGTGTCGCAGTGGTCGTGAGCCCACATTCCTACCCGGAAATTGTCAGTGCACTTGCTTCGGGCGGCACCTCGCTGGAAATGCGTGCACAGTTGGCTGGCCGTGCTTTTTCACACACAGCAACCTATGACACTTCGGTGGCGAATTGGTTTGCTTCTACGGTCAACTCTGAAGGTCATGAATTCCCCACATGGCAGGGTTTTACATACTCTCTCAACGACAACCTGAGATATGGAGAAAACCCTCATCAGGGTGCTGCGGTGTATCGAGATCTCACCCACGAGCCCGGGATTGCCAGCGCGGAGCAACTTCACGGAAAACCCATGAGCTACAACAATTATGTTGATGCCGATGCTGCACGTCGGGCAGCCTATGACTTTCTCGAACCTGCGGTTGCGATTATTAAACACGCAAATCCTTGTGGAGTCGCCGTGGGTCTTGATATCGAAGAGGCGTACTTGAAGGCCCATGCAACCGACCCAATGTCCGCATTTGGGGGAGTGGTGGCCAGCAACCGGGCGGTATCGGGCGAGATGGCGCGTGAATTGGCACCGGTATTCACTGAAGTAATAATTGCTCCAGACTTCGACGACGAAGCCCTTGTTATTCTTCGTGAGAAAAAGAATCTGCGAATTCTTCAAGTCCCAGGGCCGCACCCGGGAATGCACAGGGAATCACGTTCCATTTCCGGTGGGCTTTTGGTTCAAACGCGCGATGCCATTGACGCGGAAGGCGATGCCACAAGCTCATGGAAACTTGTGTCAGGCGTGCCTGCAGACAGCGCAACAATGCGAGAT
>JBDQMZ010000192.1:0-8098 GCA_040261955.1 Candidatus Nanopelagicales bacterium | reverse complement strand
TAACTGCAGGGTGTAGTTATCAACACGTTGCGCACTGCGGGCGATGGATTCCCGCAGTGAGTCCACCCGCTCTTCGAGCCTTGAGCGACGACCTTCAAGGATCCGGATCCTGGTGCGCGCTTCGGTTTTGGCAAAGAAAGCTAAGTGGGCGGCAAACCCCTCGTCCTCCCAGGCTTCAGGACCAGGTTTATTTGCCCACTCGTGGAAACGGTCTTTGCCGACTGCTGTGAGGGCATAAATAATTCGAGTGCGCTTGCCGGTGAGGGGTGGCGCAGTGGATTCCGTCGCGGGAGTGAGCGAGACCTCTTCGATCAATCCCTGTGCGGTCATTCGCTTGAGTGCCGGATAGAGCGAGCCGTAGGAGAGGGCGCGGAACGGGCCCAGCACCGTGGTGAGTTGTTTGCGGAGTTCATAGCCATGGAGTTCGCCGTCATTGAGCACACCAAGAATGGCGAAACTGAGAACATCGCGGCGACTACTCATAAAACTAATATATCGAATCGATATATTGAAATGCACACGGGTGAGTAATCTGAGAATACGACTTAGACTCAGCCCATGGCCCAAATGCGCAGACCAGGCGTCAGTGGCCGAATCGCGCGTGGTGAATCCGTGAAAAATCCGCCAAAAAGGGGGCCCATTCCTTCACCCGAGCCAGTAGATGACCCCACAAAACCACGTTCCGTGGTGGATTATGGTCTCCAGCGCAGCGCTGACATCACCAGATTGCATCGAGGGGGGTTGCTGTCCAGTGACTTCTGCGACGCCGACCCATACCTGCTCAAAGCAGCCAAGTTTCACGGTGAAGATTCCCACCGAAAATGCCCAGCCTGCTCACGAGAGGGGCTGCGCGAACTCCGCTATGTCTATGGGGACGAACTCGGCCCCTATGCCGGCAGAATCCGGAAAGCGGATGAGCTACCCCGAATGTGCTCAACTTTTGGTGAATTCAGGGTTTACGTGATCGAAGTCTGCTTGGAATGCCATTGGAACTACCTGATTAAGGCCTTCACATTAGGAGATGGAACTCCTCGGCGTGCCGTGCCGTCAATTAGGGCAGATGATCTGTTGGACTAGGGGCACTAGCAATCCCTAAATAGCAATCCCTCACGAGCACGCACCTCACCACATTTCGACCACTCACCTTCCCCGAGTTCCGCGATTGGACACCTGTGAGCACCCCTCGCAAAAAGAGCACCAAAAGCGCACCTGCCAAAAAGGCGCCAGCGCGAAAAAAGGCGAGCACTGCCTCCCAAAAGCCCGCCCTGTGGAGACGCGCATGGGTGCGCAGGCTCCTCTGGCTCGTATTGCTCCTCGGCGCCATAGCAACATCCGTTTTCGCCGTTGCACTCGCTCGCACGAATGTTCCCACTCCAAATGAGCTCGCCACGAGTGAAGCCACGATTGTTTATTACGCAGACGGAAAAAACGAAGTCGGAAGGCTCGGGGAGGCCACCCGCCGAAGCGTCACCCTCGACGATATTCCCGTGGACGTCCAACAGGCCGTGCTCGCAGCAGAAGACAGAGACTTTTTCAACCACGGTGGAATTTCACCCATTGGCATTGCGCGAGCGGCATTCAACAATGTCACCGGAGGAAACACCCAAGGTGGCTCAACAATTACTCAGCAATACGCCAAGATCGCATACTTGACTCAGGATCGAACCTGGACGAGAAAAATCAATGAAGCCCTGCTGGCATTCAAGTTGGAAACCGTGGTTTCAAAGGATCAAATCCTCGAGGACTACTTAAACACGATCTACTTCGGCAGAAATGCCAACGGCATTGAAGCTGCATCGATCGCGTACTTTGACAAGAATGTCAATGAATTGGATTTCACCGAAGGTGCCGTCCTTGCATCCGTGATCAAGTCACCATCAACTTTTGCACTTGATGAAAACATCAAGGAACTCAGAGGCCGTTGGAACTACGTACTCGACTCCATGGTGGAAACCGGCGCAATATCGCAAAAACAGCGTGACTCAGCTACATTCCCTGAAATACTTCCTTTGAAGCAGGGTGATCGACTCGGCGGTCAAGTCGGGTTCTTGTTAACTGCTGTAGAACAACAACTTCTCGCACAAGGTTTCGATGAAGAAGAAATTCAACGCGGAGGCCTCACAGTAATTTCGTCCTTTGACCGGCGGGCACAACGAGCTGCACAACGGGCGGTTAAAAACAACGGACCAGAATCCGGAACTGAGGGATTGCGCATTGGTCTGGCTGCTGTGCGACCAGGTACAGGTGAGGTGCTCGCCATGTACGGCGGTTCGGATTTCATCAAAGACCAGATCAACAATGCAACCCGTCCTTTTGCACAGGCCGGATCAACATTCAAACCGTTTGCTCTGGCAGCAGCACTTGAGCAGGGTGTTCCCCTCCAGTCGTTGTGGAATGGTGACTCACCATCCACGGTGAATGGCTACACATTCAGCAACTACGGTGACAATTCATATGGAACCGTTTCACTGCTTCAAGCAACTGAACTCAGTATCAACTCCGCTTATGTTGAACTTGAGGCAGATATTGGTGTGGGCAGCGTTGCTGAGGCTGCATTGGGTGCCGGGATTCCAGCGGATACACCAGGCATGAATCTTGATTCACTTGATCTCACATTTGTCCTGGGGACGGCATCACCCTCCGGCCTTAACGTTGCAACCGCCTACGCAACATTCGCGGATGGTGGCACTCGGACAGGCAACACGTTCATTACAAAGGTGACTGGTTCCAATGGTGGCCTGCTGTATGAATACGAAGCAGAGTCCGTCCCAGTTTTTGATGCTGACATTGCAAACACTGTTAACTATGCTCTCCAGAAAGTTGTCACAGCTGGTACCGCCAAGGCCGCACAAGCGTTGGGTCGCCCGGCCGGGGCAAAGACCGGAACAACAGATGACAACAAGAGTGCGTGGTTCGCGGGCTACACACCGCAAATCGCCGCCGCAGTTCTAATGGCGAAAGAGGATGCCGAGGGAATCCCCATTTCCATGTCAGGCACGGGTGGACTCCGCACCGTGACAGGTGGATCATTCCCTGCCGCAATTTGGACATCCTTCATGAAAGACGCCCTCAAGAAAGAGCCCATTGTCGAATTTGAGGCACCCCCCAAGGACGCGACGGTGCCATTGAAGTGCCCAGACTTTATTGATACCGATATTTCAAAGATTCCCTATGGCTGCCCGGTTCCTGAGGTGCAGAATGAATTTGGCAACGAAACGCCTGTACAAGACCCGGTTGTTGTTCCCGAGGAATCCCCAACCGATGTTGTGACTCCGGAGCCAACGGACACAGCACCGACTAATGAGTTTGGGCCCGAACCCGAAGGTCCCCCCATTGATGAAGGCCGACCAGAGTAAGCGCAATTATGGAGTCGAGATTTAGGGAGCGCATTGGCGGACCGTGGGGGCAATTGGCCACACGTTCGTACACGCTGCTTCCACCGATTTCCCTCTTGATTATCTTGGCAGCATTTACCTACTCACTGGGGTACTTTCTCGACTTCTCGTGCATGGCCGATGGATGGGCAGACCCAATGCGTTACATGCATTTGTGCTACACCGATATTCCTGCACTGTATGTTGAACGGGGATTTTCTGAGAACGTGATTCCCTACTTGCAACCAGCGAGCAATGGTTGGTATTTGGAGTATCCGGTTGTGACAGGTGCATTCATGTTCGCCGCAGGCACGCTGACCGGGCTGATCCAAGGGTCCTATCCCGACGGTTTCCGAGCGTTCTTTGACGTCAATGTCGTGCTGCTTTTCATTCCGTTTGTCATCACTGTAATTGCTACGGCGTTAACCACACAAAAACTGCGCGGTCAACCACTGCAGGCAGCAATGGTTGTCTTTGCTCCCACCATGATCCTTGCGGCAACAATCAATTGGGATCTGATTCCGATCGCACTGGTTTCTTTGGCGCTCTTGGCCTGGTCGCACGACCGATTTACCGTGACAGGCGTGTTCCTTGGACTGGCAATAGCCGCAAAGTTTTATCCGATCGTGCTGCTTATTGGATTTGTCATTTTGGCGTGGCGTAAGCGAGATTGGAAGCCAACCCAACGACTAATGGTTGCAACTGTTATTGCATTCCTCGCCGTTAACATCCCAGTCCCCGTGGCCAATTTCGAAGGCTGGTCGTTCTTTTATCGATTCAATTTTGATCGAGCTGTTGATTTTGGGTCACTGTGGTTTGCAATAACTCAAATAGGCTTACCTGGAATCCCTGAAACAGCTCTTAACGTTATTGCAACTGCGTCTTTTGTTGTTCTACTTATAGGTATTGCCTTACTGGTCAAAAAGGCACCAAACACGCCCACGATTTATCAGGTGCTCTTCCTGGTGCTAGCCGCATTTGTTGTTACCAACAAGGTTTACTCACCCCAGTATGTTTTGTGGCTTGTCCCACTTGCTGTCCTCGCCAGGCCCAATTGGCGCGATTTCATGATCTGGCAACTGGGCGAGGTAATTTATTTCGCATCAATTTGGTGGTTCCTCGCGGGCTATGGAGTGGAAGATTTCAAAGGTCTCACTCCGGAGTGGTATGCCGCGGCCACCTTTATTCATATTGCCGCCACCATTTACTTTGCCGTGATGGTGATACGTGATATTCAGTCGAGTGTTTCGAGGAAGACGGAATCAAACCGAGATGTTGTGAAGCGAACATCCGCGCTGACTTGATCACCAACGCGAGGCACAACACTTTTCCCACCGACCCACACCATGGAAACATGTTGATGCGGCGGCTCAACAAACCATCGTTGTTTGCCATCAATGGTGAAAGGCGAAAGGGCGCGGCCTGCAGCATCAAGAGCACCTGTACCTAGCGACACTGCCCGTTGGCGCAATGAGGTTGTGGGTGAGGGAGCAGTTAAACCAATGCCATGCGCTGTACCGCCGGAAATAACAACGGCGGTTGCGTCCTTGGGGCCGGTGCGCTGCCGATACCCGACCCGTGTGTTCTCAGGAATGGGATGCACTGCAAGGACAGTCCCTGTCACTCGAAGGGCAGAGCGCTCACCCAGCCACAAGCGGGTGCCCACTCGCGTTCGGATTATGAGTTCAGTGGCACTCGAAGCAATCAAAGCAAGCTCCGCATCAGTGCAGTGCGAAACCCACACCACGGGTGCAGGGGGCGAATGCCCCTCCCAGACAGCCGTCTCGGCTTGCCAGAGTCCTGCCCAACGCATCACTTCATGGGCGTGCGCTTGATCGCGGGCACCTTCTGAATTCGGGCGATCAATAGGAAGATGTAGGGATAAACCCTCGATAAAAATTCGACCGGTTGCCATCGCCTGGCGCACACGTTCATTGGCAAATGCACCTAATAATTCGTCCTCAGTGAACCCGAATCGCATCATGGATGTCCGGGCTTCAAGGATGATTCGCACACCACCGGGGCCATCGAGAAGCTCTTGAAGTGCCTCGGGGCTGGCTACCGTTCGAATTATGCGACCTGAATAAAACTTCTCACCCATTTCCCACCACTTGGTGGCCGCCACGGTGTCCCGAGAATCAAATGGTTCTAAAACAACGATGTCACCTTCTGTGACACTGGCAATTGATTCGATTTCAAAGACGGTTCCAACGGCGATCGTGTCCGAGCCAAGATTCATGGCCTCTGAGCCAAGAAGCTCTTGTCCAAATCCGTAGCCGTTGCCCTTGATCACGGGGACAGGTCGATGACCTGTTGCAGTCGTGATCGCCTGGGAGACGGCGTGCAGGTGTGTGCGCCACTTCTCCGCATTGATGGTTAACGTGAATGCCACTACTTCTCCCGATCAAACTTGATTGTGTTGTCATTGACTCGTAACCACCATAATTGCAGGAGCACGGATAGGAGCATGGAGCCTCGCCGTGAAATCGTCACCTGAAACGGGAAAATAGTGCCCACCGCTATTCTTGGGTGATGGTGCGTAGGAAAGATCCGGTCCATCCGACCCGAATGCTCTTGATTGATTCCACCGTTTCACTCTTGGACATTTACTCCCTTGAAGAGATGAGCGCCGAGATGGTGCTCAAGACTTCGGGTGTTTCCAAAGGTTCCATGTACCACTTCTTTCCTGACTATTCATCACTCCTTGAAGCAGCCTTCGTGCAACGCTTTTCTCGCAATGTGGAGCTATCCATTGACGCGATCGAGTCAATTGTCAACAACAGCACGAATCAAGACGAATTCTTTATGCGACTTGAGGCAGTGACGGTTGCAACGCAGAGTGAGGTGCGCAGCATCAACCGATTTGAGCGGGCCCGCATTCTTGCTAAAGCGGAACGCAATGAACGATTCAAAACGGAGCTTGCCCAAGTTCAACAACATTTGACGGATTCACTGGCCGATTGTTTTGAGCAGGCCCAAAAGCAGGGATGGCTGAACACAACCTTTGAGCCTCGCACGGGCGCAGTCTTTATTCAGGCATACACGTTGGGGAAAATCGTCGATGACATTTCACCAACACCTATGGATCCTGATGACTGGAACGCACTCATCATGCGCATTGCCCGATTAGCACTGGGTTAAATCACAGCTCGAGTTATCGTTTCCGATACCACGCAAAAGCACGTGCCCAAAGTTTTCTAATGTCAAAATCCCATTCACCGACGTATTCTTGGACATAACCACCTGAACCCAGTTTGAAATTTATGAGCCCAAAAAGATGGTTGTCAGGATCAAGGGTGTTAGAGATCCCACGTAGGTCGTAGGTATCACAACCCAAATCACCTGCAGTTTTAATCATGTGCCACTGCAATGCATTTGATGGACGAACATCTCGATCTGCTGTCGTGCTCGCACCGTAGGAATACCAGGCATGATTATTCACCGTGACCATAATTGTTGCTGCGGCAACATGTTCTTCATACTCAGCAACGTGCAAGGTGAGGTGTTCACCGAGTGCGTCCCACATGCGCTCGAAGTAGATCAGCCCCCGCGGAGTGAACCCATCGCGTTGGGCCGTTTCAACATAGACAGAATGAAAAGCGGGTAGATCGGCGCGCGTTCCTAACCGAACAACAACCCCGGATTTTTCAGCTTTACGAATATTGCGACGCCACTGCTGATTGAATCCGGCCAAAATATCTTTTGGGCTCCGACCAGCAAGTGGCACCTGAAAGACGAAGCGAGGTTGAACATCACCAAAACCTGCACCATCAGATGATTCCTGGGTCCATCCCTGTTGCTGTAACTCGGAGACGACCTTTGAACCTTCAGGGAAAGTGCGATCAGGTGTTAAATCGCTGACGCATTCGCGCGAATTACCCTGTGCGATAGCGGCTTTAACAGTGTCCGCATTCCATTGGGCCACCGCGACAGGAGGTCCGATCTTGATTTGAAATGCACCACGAGATTTCACGTGCGAAATCAATGCCGATGTCCATTCACTGACATCAGTGTCGGACCCTCCAATGACTGGGCCCTCAGGAATGTAGGCCAAAGATCTTTGTGGAAGTTTGGGAATCGGTCGGTAAAGAACAAGTGCTACTCCCACCAATCTGGAGTTTTGAAAGAAACCAATTGATTCAGGTTTCCAACCAACCTTCACCTGACCCCACTGTGGTAATTGCAAAAATGACACGTGGGCATCAGTTGATTGAATGAAGTCCTCGTGGGTTTGCGAGCTGATAGCCCGAACAACCAGACTCATGAAATATCGACCACAACAGGCGCATGATCTGATGCGCCCTTGCCTTTACGTGCATCGCGATCGACATATGCATCGGTTACCTTGGATGTAAAGGCACTGTTGCCATAAATCAAGTCAATGCGCATTCCCCAACCGCGGTGAAATGAACCATTGCGGTAATCCCAAAACGTGTAGGGCTCACCTTTGAGTGACCGCGGCATGACCTCACTCAAACCGAGTTCCTCCAGTTCCGTGAGCGCCGCTCGCTCCGCGGCCGTGACATGGGTGGAATCAATGAATTGGGAAATATCCCAGACATCAGCATCGGTGGGTGCAATGTTGTAGTCGCCGATTGCGGCAAATGGTTGATCAGGATTGGCGGTGATCTCAGAACTGACCGTTGCGTTCAACGCTTTGAACCACTCCAACTTGTACTTGTAGTGATCATGTCCTGGTTCGCGCCCATTGGGGCAATACAAAC
>JBDQMZ010000191.1:0-4059 GCA_040261955.1 Candidatus Nanopelagicales bacterium | reverse complement strand
TGATTTTGGCGTGAAGCCAGACTTGATCCCCGACGGCGAGCAAAACACCACGGCACTCGTTGATGTCTGGCCTCCCTACGACTCACTCCTTGATCCGATTAATCGCGTGTTCTTGCCACGGGCAGACATCTCCACGGATGCTCTCGTTGCCGGTTTGACCGACTTGGGCTGGGAAGTCGAAGACATCACGGCGTTTAGAACCGTTCGTGCAGCACCACCCCCCGCCGAGACCCGCGAGGCAATTAAGACCGGTGGCTTTGACGCTGTGCTCTTCACGTCAAGCAGCACGGTTCGCAACCTTGTTGGCATTGCTGGCAAGCCACATGCGACAACCGTTGTCGCCTGCATTGGGCCTCAGACTGCAAAGACTGCGGTGGAACACGGACTGCGTGTGGACGTCCTTGCTGAAGTGAACACCCCACTGGCACTCGTTGACGCACTCTCCGTATTCGGCGAGCAATTGCGCGATGCTGCTTTGGAGTCCGGTGAAACGTCGTGGCGGCCGAGCCGTCGTCGTCCGGTTGCCCGACGCAAGAGCGCCAAGTAGGACACGTGGCTACGGAAAACACCCCCAAAGTCGACAGCCCGCGTTCGGGTGATCGACTCGACCACACCACCGTGCATCTATTGCGCCACGGTGAGGTGTTCAACCCTGAAGGTGTGCTCTATGGGCGCCTGCCCGGATATGTCCTGAGCGACCTTGGTCATGAAATGGCTGAGCGAGCAGCAGTGGCACTGGCCGATCGCGATATTGCCACGGTCATTTCCTCACCCATGGAGCGTGCTCAGCAAACCGCAACTCCCATTGCGGGTCGTCACTCACTGGACATCATCACCAACAAGGACCTGATCGAGGCAGAGAATGTCTTTGAAGGCAAAAAGGTCAGTGTCGGTGACGGGGTGCTCAAGCAGCCCAAGGCCTGGCGCCACCTGTGGAACCCGTTTACGCCATCGTGGGGTGAGCCCTATGACGTCGTGGCCGCCCGCATGCAAAACGCAATCGATGCAGCCCGGTTGGGTGCTCCTGGCCGTGAATCGGTCTTGGTCAGCCACCAACTGCCCATCTGGATCGCCCGGCTTAACGCCGAAAATCGACGCTTGTGGCATGACCCACGATCTCGCCAGTGCACGCTGGCTTCAGTGACTTCGCTCACCTACCAAGGCGATGACCTCGTTGCCATCACGTACACCGAACCATCGAGGGACCTCCTTGAGAAGGCAAGCAAGATCGCTGGCGCTTAGCATCGTCCTATGCCCCGCTTCCCAGCTCTAGCCACATCGCTGTTGCTTGTCGGAGTTTTGGCATGTGTCACAACTGGCTGCTCCGCTGATGCCGAAACTGACTCGGGTTTCGTGTCTGGTGATGGCTCAGTCGTGGTCCTTGATGAGCAGGCTCGGGAGGCTTCCCCCAATGTCGGTGGCCTCGATCTCGACGGTAACGAAATCCAATTGAGTGACTATTCAGGTGAAGTTGTGGTGCTCAATGTGTGGGCATCGTGGTGCGCTCCATGTCGCGCGGAGGCTCCTGCATTGGAAGAAGTCGCCGTCCAATTCGCTGACCAGGGTGTGCAATTCATTGGCCTCAACACGCGAGACTCCACAACGGCCGCGCAGGCTTTCGCCAGAAAATTCGGAATGAGTTACCCATCAATTATTGACACCGATGGGAAATTGCAATTGCAATTCAACGGGACACTGCCACCGCAGGCGATTCCGAGCACAATTGTGATTGATAAAAATGGAAAAGTTGCTGCACGCGCATTGGGAATCGTGAGTGCGCCCACCCTTCGAGCCATGATTGAGCCGTTGCTCGATGAATGATCTCGTTTCCACGGTGATGAGTGGCTCACTCGCATTTGCAGTCCCGATTGCATTTGCCGCAGGAGTCATTGCATTTTTGAGTCCCTGTGTCCTTCCTTTGGCACCGGGTTATGTCAGTTACATCACCGGACTTACAGGGGCTGAACTCACCGAGGGCAAAAAAGGTCGAGTGCTTCTGGGCAGTGTGCTCTTTGTTCTCGGGTTCAGTGTTGTTTTTGTTTCCTATGGCGCACTATTCGGCGGCATTGGATCCTGGCTCTTGGAGTATGCGGACTGGATTAACCGAGTACTCGGTGTGGTTGTCATTGTCATGGGGTTAGCGTTTATGGGCGCGATCCCAGGGTTGCAACGGGAATACAGATTCCACCGGGTGCCTCAATGGGGTGTGGCAGGTGCACCACTCCTTGGCTTGGCCTTTGGCATTGGTTGGTCACCGTGCATTGGGCCAACATTGACCGCGGTGCAGAGTCTTGCATTCAGCGAGGCAAGTGCTGCGCGAGGTGCCTTTCTCTCACTGGTCTATTCATTGGGTCTGGGCCTGCCGTTCATCCTGTTGGGCTTGCTCTTTACTCGGGCCACGCGAGCCATCACATTCCTGCGGCGACACAACCTTGCGATCATGCGCATCGGGGGTGCCATGCTGGTGCTCGTGGGAATCCTTTTGGTCACGGGTTGGTGGACCGACTTCACCATTTGGTTGCGCGTTACCGTGCCCGGTTTCGAGACGGCCCTCTAATGGCAACCGGCCTGCAAACCCCCGTGGAGGCGCCCCTGCCGCCCATGTCCAGCACAGGTTTTTTCCGGTGGAT
This sequence comes from Candidatus Nanopelagicales bacterium, assembly GCA_040261955.1. GTDB lineage: Bacteria > Actinomycetota > Actinomycetes > S36-B12 > S36-B12 > UBA4592. Next base: position 1,429 of record JBDQMZ010000191.1, on the reverse strand, counting down.
GTGGCGACAACTCACCAGCATGCGCACCGCGCTGATCCTGCTGTTCTTGCTCGCCTTGGCCAGCATTCCTGGTTCGATTCTCCCGCAACGTGGTACCAACCCGGTCTTGGTTGATCAGTGGATCGCGGCTAATCCGACCACTGGCCCAATTCTTGACAGCCTCGGGTTCTTTGACGTGTTCGCATCGCCGTGGTTCGCGGCGGTCTATCTCTTGCTGTTTATTTCACTGATTGGTTGCGTGGTGCCACGCCTTAAGGTGCATTGGAAAGCGATGCGCTCTCAACCCCCCGCCGCGCCACGAAATTTGATGCGCCTTGACGGCGAAGAATTTCAAGTGACTCAAAGCCCCGACCAAGTTTTGACTCGAGCGCAGGAGTATCTGAAGAAAAACCGCTGGCGCGTCGTTCGATCAGGTGATGACTGGGTGGCTGCGGAAAAGGGGTATCTCAGAGAGACGGGAAACCTCGTGTTCCACTTCTCTTTTATCTTGGTGCTCATCGCGATTGCCTATGGCGGCCTCTTCGGTTGGCGTGGCAACGTGATCATCAGGGAGGGTGAAGGCTTTTCCAACACCTTGACTCAATACGACGCCTGGGGTGGCGGCCGAATGACATCCGCTAACGATCTCCCTGAGTTTTCGTTCACCCTAGATAAATTCAATGTTGAGTTTGAACGCGGTAATGCTCAAAGTGGAGCCCCGCGTCTTTTTGAGGCGAATGTAGCCGTCACCCGCCCGGGTGAAGCTCAACCGAACAGTGAACTTATTGAGGTGAATCACCCCATGGTGATCGATTCGGCAAAAGTTTTTCTGGTCGGCCACGGTTATGCCCCGGTGTTCAGAGTTCATGACTCCCAGGGAAATTTGGTTTTTGACGATGCCGTCGCCTTCTTGCCACAGGACGGCAACTTCACCTCAACCGGTGTCATCAAAGTCCCTGATGGTGAACCGCAGTTGGGTTTTCGTGGCATTTTCCTGCCAACCTCGGCTGTTGATGAGATTCGCGGTCCGCATTCGACGTTCCCTGCCCCTGATGATCCTTCAGTGTTCATGGGCGCATGGTTCGGCGACCTCGGTTTGGATTCAGGTATTCCCCAGAGCATCTACACCCTCAACGTTGACTCCATGGAACAAATGGGCTTAGAAGCCTTGCGCCCGGGTGAAGAGTGGAACCTTCCCGGAGGGAAGGGAACGATTGAATTCACCGGATTCGAACGCTGGGCTTCGTTCCAAATAGCATCAGATCCGGGCAAAGAGGCCGCTCTGATTGGGGCATTTCTGGCAATTGGCGGTCTTGGGCTCTCCCTATTTGTTCAGCGCAGGCGAGTCTGGGTGAAGGTTTCACCCGCATCTGCGAGTGAAAACGACCAGCAAACTACAGTGCAGGTAGCAGGAATCGCCAAAGCATCGGGCGATGACGCAGCAGAAAGT
>JBDQMZ010000190.1:0-2851 GCA_040261955.1 Candidatus Nanopelagicales bacterium | reverse complement strand
TCGGCTGCCTCAACGCAGCGTTCAACAATTTCTCTGAACAGATCTCGCTTCCATGGCAGCGCACTTCCGCCACCCTTACGTGTCACCTTGGGCACGGGGCAGCCAAAGTTCATGTCAATATGGTCCGCTCGATCTTCGTCGATAATTATTTTCACCGCCGCGGCCATCACCTGGGGGTCAACGCCATAAAGCTGAACCGACCGTGGAGATTCATCCTCGGCGAAAGTCACCAGATCCATGGTGGCTTCATTGCGTTCGATCAACGCCCTTGAGGTCACCATTTCTGAGACATAGAGTCCTGCACCCTGTTCGCGACAAAGTCGACGAAATGCGCGATTAGTGATTCCAGCCATGGGGGCCAAGACCACGGGCGGATCAATGACCCGCTCTCCCACACGCAACATGCACCAAGTTTCGCATGTCCTTTTTTGGATTTATGCACTCGTAGGGCAGACTTTGGGTCAATTGCCGTAAACATCCGAATAATCGCACTACTTCACAACTATCTTGTGTCGCATCATTCCGATTACAGGGAGAAACATGTCAGAGGTTCCACAGCACACCGTTGTTCTTGAGGGTAAGCGCCGTTGGGTTGCCTTAGTATTCCTCGCACTCGGTGTTGCCATGATCATTCTCGATGCAACTATCGTGAACGTCGCAATCCCGACCATGGTGACCGACCTGGACCTCACAACCAATGATGCTGAGTGGATCAACGCCGCTTACTCCCTGACCTTCGCATCCCTTCTCATCTTTTTTGGCCGACTGGCGGACCGTTTTGGTCGCAAACTGCTATTTGTCATTGGTGTCATCATTTTTGCTCTGGCCAGTGCACTCGTTGCCGCCTCTGACACATCCATCACCCTGATTGGTGCCCGAGCGCTGCAGGGAATCGGTGGGGCAATGATTTTGCCTGCATCCCTCTCTGTGATTAACGCAGTGTTCGTGGGCAAATCCCGAGCCGTCGCATTTGCAGTCTGGGGCGGCACCATCGGAGGCATGGCGGCCATGGGGCCACTTGTTGGCGGTTGGTTGACCACCTATGCCTCATGGCATTGGGCATTCCTCATCAACGTTCCCATCGGAATCATTGTCATCATTGGCGTGCTGATTGTTGTCCCTGAAACGCGAGATGTTCTGGGCCGCAAGGGCTTCGACATTCCCGGCACTCTCCTGATCACCCTAGGTTTGGTCGGCATTGTCTTCGCGGTCATTGAAGGACAGCGTTACGGCTGGATCAAACCAATTGCTGATTTCAAAATTGGGGGTTGGACCTGGCCATCAGATTCCATTTCCGTGGTCTTGGTGGCGGGGATTCTCGGAATCATCGCACTCATTGTCATGTTGCTCATTGAAAAAAGGCGCATCACTGCGGGCAAGGTCGTCATTCTTGACCTACGCCTGTTCCGCATTAAGAGTTTCGGTGCAGGAAACGCTGTTGCCCTCGTTGTGAGCCTGGGCGAGTTCGGGTTGCTCTTTGCCATTCCACTGTTCTTGCAAGCAACGCGCGGCTACGACGCCCTACAAACCGGCTTCATCCTGCTTGCTCTTGCCATCGGTTCATTTGTTGCCTCCGGCGCGGGAGCGCCATTGTCACAACGACTTGGACCGGTTCGAGTCCTTCAAATTGGAATGGTCCTTGAGGTCATCGGCATTATTGGCCTCGGAATCATCATCTCCACCGAAATCACCGGTTGGGGAATGGCGCCATGGCTCTTCCTTTACGGCATGGGTGTTGGTTTCGCCACCGCCCAACTAACCGGGGTCATCCTCTCCGAGGTTCCTGTGGCCGACTCAGGCCAAGCCAGTGCTGTTCAATCCACCGCTCGCCAGGTTGGCGCCGCCATTGGTACGGCGATCATTGGAACAACACTTCTCATTGGCCTCGGATCAACTGCAGGTCACTTGGAAGACCGCGGAATCCCTGCAGCCGAGGCCCAACAGGTCAGCGATGCAGTTGCTAACAGTGCGGGTCAGGCAATTCCTGGTTTGGCTGCGCAACCTGATGGTGATGTCCTCGAAGCAGGCGCAGCCGATGGCTTTGTCACAGCCATTAAATCTGTCTCGGTCATTGCTGGACTGTTCGTATTTCTCGGACTGCTCTTGAGTTTCATGATTCCTCGCAATGCAGCGCGCATTGAGTCAGAGGGCTACGAACCACCTGAGAAAAAACAAGTCACCACCACTTAAAACCGTCTAGTCAAAGAAACTAGCAGGGCGGCAAGCGCTCACCGAGCCAACCGGTGAGTGAGTCAAGGCTGATGCGCTCCTGCGCCATGGTGTCGCGATCGCGCACGGTGACCGCTTGATCATCGAGGGTGTCAAAGTCCACCGTGATGCAGTAGGGCGTACCAATTTCATCCTGCCTGCGGTAACGGCGACCAATGGCTCCAGCGTCATCGAAGTCAATGTTCCAACGCTTGCGCAACTCTTGGGCAAGATCTTTGGCCTTGGGAGTCAGATCAGCATTACGCGAGAGCGGCAGAACAGCGGCTTTAACCGGGGCCAGTCGAGGATCAAAACGAAGCACGGTGCGCTTGTCCACCCCACCCTTTGAGTTGGGGGCTTCGTCTTCGTCGTAGGCATCCAGCATGAACGCCAAGACCGCGCGAGTCAGACCCGCTGCTGGTTCAATGACATAAGGGGTCCAACGCTCGCCACTTTCCTGATCGAAGTAACTCAGGTCAGTTCCCGAATGCTCGGAGTGGGTCTTGAGGTCAAAGTCGGTGCGGTTGGCAACACCTTCAAGCTCAGCAAACTCACTGCCTGCAAACTTGAATCGATACTCAATATCAACGGTTCGCTTTGAATAATGGCTGAGTTTTTCTTTCGGATGCTCAAACCTGCGCAT
>JBDQMZ010000189.1:0-4752 GCA_040261955.1 Candidatus Nanopelagicales bacterium | reverse complement strand
CAATTCATACAGCGCAAACTCATCACCTGATAGCTCCTTGGCGACTTCACCCGGCGTGCGGAATGTGTCACCGGCGGGACGGATCGCCTCATGTGCCTCTTGGGCATTTTTGGATTTATTGGGGTACGTCCGTGTCGCCGCGTCAACGTACTCAGGACCAAAGAGTTCACGGGCTTGCTTCTTGGCGGCATTAATTGCTTGCTCGGAGAGATTCACCGAGTCGGTACGCATGTAAGTGATGTACCCGTTCTCGTACAGACCTTGCGCAACACGCATGGTGCGTTGAGCACCCCAACGGAAACGACCCGATGCATCTTGCTGCAATGTGGATGTGGTGAACGGAGCCTTTGGTTTGCGCTGCCCTGGCTTTTGCACCACCGAGCGAATGGTGAATTCGGCATTACTCAAAGCATCAACAAGGGCCTTCGCGCTGGCCTCATTGAGCCGTTCAACATCCTGGCGGGAAAGATTTCCGTCTTCACCGAAATCCGCGCCCGTTGCAATGCGCTTACCGTCAAGACTTGCAAGCTTGGCACCGAATGAACCGGGTGTAAAAACACCCTTGATATCCCAGTAGTCAGCCGGGTTGAAAGCGATGCGCTCACGCTCACGATCAACAACTAATCGAACGGCCACGGACTGAACACGGCCCGCAGACTTTGCCTCACGGCCAATCTTTTTCCACAAAACCTCAGATACCGGGTAGCCATAAAGGCGATCAACAATTCGACGAGTCTCCTGCGCCTCGACCAGGTTCATGTCGATGTCGCGAGGATTATTCACCGCCTCTTGGATGGCGTCCTTGGTGATCTCATTGAAAACCATGCGCTTAACGGGCACCTTGGGTCGCAGGACTTCAAGGAGATGCCAACTGATGGCTTCACCTTCACGGTCCTCGTCCGTTGCGAGCAGGAGTTCATCGGAATCTTTGAGTGCTCTCTTGAGCTCAGCGATAGTTGCTTTTTTGGAGTCATGCACCACGTAATAGGCCTGATAACCGTCATCAACATTGACGGCCAGCTTTGCCCACGGCTGCTTTTGCTCCTCTTTGGGTAGGTCAGATTTGCGAGCGGCAAGGTCACGGATATGCCCCACGGAAGCCAATACGTGGTAGTCCGGTCCCAGGTAGCCAGCGATCTTTTTCGCTTTGGCTGGGGACTCAACAATGACCAGTGTCTTGTCTGACATGTAACCCTTTCGGTGCTCATTCTGCGGCGGGAGGAAGTTCGACCGCGGTGTCTGACGTTAGGACACATACTTATAGGACAGAAACATTGCCCCCCCATATTCACTGATTTCCCTCACGAAATTCGCTCGTGAACCCGCCAAAAGCCGAAATTTCGCCCGAAGCAAGCAAATGCCGGGGCTGGGATTTCTCCCTGCCCCGGCATCAGCCAAGTCGTGATCGGTCTGAATCAGTCAGACCTCGACTTTTTGGGTCGAATTAAGCCGTCAACTTTAAGCGTCGACAGCTGCTTGCTGGTCTCCCACAGCGATCGGACGTCGCTTGGAAATCACCACGGCAACCACAATGATGATGACGGCCAGGAGCGAGATTCCCAAACGCAGACCAGTGTTGGCATCGGCGCCAACGCTGAGTCCCACGATTGCAGGTGCGATCAAGAGAGCCACCAGGTTCATGACCTTGATCAGTGGGTTGATTGCTGGGCCAGCGGTGTCCTTGAATGGGTCGCCAACGGTGTCGCCGATAACGGTTGCTTCGTGGGCAGGGGTTCCCTTGCCACCGAAGTTGCCATCTTCAACGAACTTCTTGGCGTTATCCCAGGCGCCACCACTGTTGGAGAGGAACACAGCCATGAGAACACCGGCTGCGATGGTTCCAGCAAGGTAGGCGCCAAGGGCACCGACACCGAGACCGAAACCAACTGCAATAGGTGTGAACACCGCGAGGATTCCTGGCGTTACCAGTTCACGGAGTGAGTCGCGAGTAACAATGTCCACGACCTTGCCGTACTCGGGCTTCTCGGTGCCTTCCATGATGCCTGGGTGCTCACGGAACTGGCGGCGAACTTCAAAGATGACTGCGCCGGCAGCACGAGAGACAGCGTCAATTGCCAGACCTGAGAACAGGAAGACAACTGCAGCACCAATGATCAAACCAACGAGGTTTGCAGGCGAGGCGACATCGAGAATACCTTCATATTGCAGCTTCTCTGCCGCGGTTGCCGTGATGTCGCCCGCAGTTGCGGCGGCACCAATGATTGCGTCGCGGAATGCACCAAACAGCGCTGTCGCAGCGAGCACCGCTGTTGCAATGGCGATTCCCTTGGTGATTGCCTTGGTGGAGTTACCCACTGCATCAAGACGCGTAAGAACTTCTGCGCCTTCACCGTGCACGTCACCGGACATCTCAGCAATACCTTGCGCATTGTCAGATACAGGGCCAAAGGTGTCCATGGACACAATGACGCCGACCGTGGTCAACAGACCGGTACCTGCGAGTGCAATCGCGAACAGTGACAGCAGTACGGAACCGCCGCCAATGAGGAATGCACCGTAAACAGCCGCTCCAATGAGGAGTGCTGAGTAAACAGCGGACTCGAGTCCGAGTGAAATACCGGAGAGAATCACTGTTGCAGGACCTGTGAGTGATGTCTTTGCAACATCATCAACAGGACGACGGTTTGTTTCAGTGAAGTAGGCCGTGAGCTGCTGAATGAGAGCAGCGAGGACGATACCGATGAACACTGCACCGATTACATACCAGCGTGGACCAATGGTGTCTTGCGCTTCAATTGCCGCAATTCCGCCAATGGACTCAATGTCACTCCAGGCAGCAGGTACCCAGGTGAAGACGGCAGCAATAACGAGCACCGCTGAAATCAATGCGGAGATGAAGAAACCTCGGTTAATGGCAGACATCCCGGAACGGTCGCTCGCACGTGGTGACACGGCAAAAATACCGATGACAGCGGTGATCACGCCAATGGCAGGAATAACAAGAGGAATGACAAGACCCAGCTCACCGAATGCGGTGCTACCAAGAATCAAAGCTGCCACGAGCGTGACGGCGTAGGACTCAAAAAGGTCAGCGGCCATACCGGCGCAGTCACCGACGTTGTCTCCAACGTTGTCGGCGATTGTTGCGGCGTTGCGGGGGTCATCCTCAGGAATACCCTGCTCAACCTTGCCCACGAGGTCAGCACCGACGTCAGCAGCCTTGGTGAAGATGCCTCCACCAACACGCATGAACATGGCGAGAAGTGCGGCACCGAAACCAAAGCCCTCAAGAACCTTGGGTGCTTCACCTTGATAAACCAGAACGACGAGAGCTGCACCGAAGAGGCCAAGCCCGACGGTGAACATGCCAGCGACGCCACCTGTGCGGAATGCAATCTTCATTGCTTTCTGCTCTGTGGAGTCCTTAGCAGCGGCCGCTACACGCACGTTTCCGCGCACTGCGAGCCACATGCCCATGTATCCGGTCACACCGGAGAACACGGCACCGACCAGGAAGAAGATGCTTCGCCCGATCCGCTCGCTGTTTGTGTCAGCGGGAAGCAGGAACAGGACAAAGAACACCAGGACGCCGAAAATGGCGAGGGTCTTGAACTGTCGGTTCAGGTAGGCAGATGCGCCTTCTTGAACGGCTCCGGCAATTTCCTGCATGCGGGGCGTGCCTTGACTGGCGCTAAGAACATCTCGCACCAGGATGGCCGCCACCAGCAACGCTGCGATGGCAATAGCAGCAACTATGACCACCAGGGTCAGGTTGCTACCTGTCAACTCAATCATGGGTCTCCTCTATCCAAATATCGTGTAGTCAGGATTGAACTATTCACGATGAAACTATTAACGATGTAACTCGTTCCAATGAAACCGGTTCCAATGAAACTGATTTCAATGAAACATTGAGGGGAGCCTACCGATCGCGAGACCAAAAATCCGTTGAGGAGGGCAAAGTTGTGCTATTTCACACTTGTTCTCACCAAAGACGTGCTCAGATCGATGCCCACGAGCGTGGTTAGCGGCTAATCTGCCTCGATAGCGCTTTCTAATGTTGCATAAATCGGGATGATGACGTCAAGTCCCGTAATGGCCAGAAGCCGTTCCACTTTGGGGGTTGCCACCACTAAATCACACCTGGATTCGGACTCCTGAGCGCGTTTGTGGGCGGTGATCAATGCCCCTAGCCCCGTGGAATCAATGAATGGCACCCCAGTGAGGTCCACGATCACGCGCGCGCCAGCCGCGGAGAGAATTGGAAGGATTTCAGCTTTGAAGTCCTCAGAGGTTTCAATGTCAAGATCCCCCGAACAGGTCAGCACAGTGATTTCATCCCCACCCGCACCGTGAACACTGGTCGCAACCAATTCCATGCGGCAACCTTGGCACAATTGGGGCTTGCGGGCGCAAATTTTGCTCGCATTAACGCAAATAAAGGAATCTTGTGACATTAGCCCTTGAGCCCGAAGCACTTCTGGCCGTGCTCGAGGATTCCGGTGCCCACGAGAGTTCCTGTGTTCATTCCCGGGTGATCCCGCAATCCACCGGCACCACTTCATCGTGGCCCGATTGGGTGTCACCCAGTCTGGTGTCGACTTTGAGTGCCGCCGGAATTACCAAGCCATGGAGACACCAGGTTGAATTTGCTCAGTCGGCACATGATGGCAATCACTCCATCCTCGCGACGGGAACTGCGACGGGAAAAACCATTGCATTCTCTGCACCAGCACTGACGTCGGTCATGAAGGTGGCTGCGGAACAGTACATGCCAATAGTCCTGCTGAT
>JBDQMZ010000188.1:0-11377 GCA_040261955.1 Candidatus Nanopelagicales bacterium | reverse complement strand
TCTCGGTCGCGTTGTACTGAGAGATGGCCCCGCAAATCACGACTCGAGCGCCGAAGGAAAGGTAGGCGAGGTTTGCGTTGAGAATTTCGCCACCGACGTTGTCGAAATAGACGTCGACGCCTTGTGAACCCACTTCTTGGAGAGCTGCTCCAAGTTGCTTGCGCATGGGGACATCGGTTTTGTAATCGAGGCAGACATCGAATCCGAGGGTGCCGGTGACGTAGTCACATTTGTCTTTCCCACCGGCAATGCCGATCACCGTGCAGCCATTGATCTTGGCCAATTGACCCACAATGCTGCCAACGGCTCCAGCCGCAGCCGAAACCACAACCGTGTCACCTGCGCGGGGAACACCCAGTTCAAAGAACCCAAAGTAGGCGGTCATACCGGTCATGCCCAATGCACCGAGGAACATTGGTGCAGGGGCAAGGTCAGGCTTGATCAGTCGCGCACCAGTGCCATCGGAAATCGCAATTTCTGTCGCGCCGAAATTCCCCACGACTTGAGCCCCCACGGGAAACCGCTGGTTCTTCGATTCGATGATGGTGCCCAGCGAGCCTGCGCGCATGATCGCACCGATTTCAACAGGAGGTAAATAGGAGGGGCGATCATCGAGCCAGCCGCGCATTGCGGGATCGAGTGAGATCAATTCGATCTTGATCGCAAACTCATTGTGCTTGAGTTCTGGCAATTCCTCAGAGTCGATATTCCAGATTTCTGCGGTAGGTAGTCCTACGGGACGTTGGGCAAGGCGCACGCTGCGAAATGAAGTCATCTGGCAAGCGTAATGAACAAGTGGACGGTACCGTGGCGTATGGTCGAAAAAGACGTGGAAAAGGTCCCGGAAATCATCTACCCCATTCTTGGGGGAGTTCGAATTGCCATCGGCATTGGCTTAATTGTGAGCCCAACGGGCCTTGCCAAGGGCTTGGGTGTTGATGCCCCCACTGCCAAGCGCGTTCGATGGATTACGCGCATTGCGGGCGCTAGAGAAATTGCCGTGGGTGTGGGGACACTTAGGGCCTGGCGCAGAGCGGAACCACTTGATGGCTGGATCCTGGCGCAGGCGATCAGTGATGGCAGTGATGCTGTTGCCTTCACCGCGGCATCGATTAATCGTGAAGTTGGGGTAGTACGCGGTCTGGGATTGGCCGCTTTTGCCCTTTCAGGTGCCCTCAGCGAAGGGTGGATGTATGTCCGTGCGCGTTGATCTGTGGTCAGACATTGTTTGCCCTTGGTGTTTGATTGGAAAAGCGCATCTGGACAAAGCGATAGAGATGTCAGGCATCAACGTCGAGATTCATTGGAGGGCCTTTCAGCTGGATCCGAATGCAACTCGCGAGTGCACGGGGAACATCGTCACCGTTCTTGCCCAGAAATATGGTGCGAGTGAATTGGACGCACGGCGCATGATCGCCTCGGTGTCAGAGAGGGCCGAACAGGTAGGGGTGCATCTCAATTTGGATAGTCAACTTCCCACTTCAACATTTGATGCTCAGCGGTTAATTCAATGGGCACAATTTGTTTCCTTGGAAGATCGCGAACCTGCATCCCGATTAGCGGTGGCCCTCGCTCAGGCCGCATTGCGCGATGGTCTGTGCGTTAGTGACCAGCAAGTTTTGGAACAGGTGGCCATTGGTGCGGGGTGTGATCCTGTTGGAGTGCGTGGCCTCTTGGAATCGGATGATTTCGCTGATGCAGTTCTGGCTGATCAGGAAATGGCACGTGAAATGGGGGCCACTGGCGTTCCATATTTTGTCTTTGATGGCAAAGTAGCGCTGTCGGGTGCCCAGCCAACTGAAGTAATGGTTCAAGTTCTCACCAGCGTTAGTAATGGTCCTGGGTAATGGTCCTGGGTAATGGTCCTAGGCAATGGTGATCGAGATAGTTAATGGCGAGAGGACATCAATGGCATCGAAGTCAGCGGGTTTGAACGTGGTCACGGCCAATGTCAATGGGATTCGCGCAACTGCGCGTCGTGGCGGACTGGAGTGGCTCGCGCAGTCAGGTGCTGATGTGATCTGCCTGCAAGAGGTGCGAGCTACGACCGCCCAATTAGAGGAAACACTCGCGGGAAGTGAATTCGAAAACTGGCACGTGCATCACGCACCCGCGCCTGAATTGGGACGTGCGGGTGTGGCCGTTCTCAGTCCGTTGGAACCACATGATGTTCGGCTCACCACCAAGGTGCCAGAGATGGATGGGCAAGGTCGATGGCTGGAGTGTGATTTCACCACGGCCGTGGGCCCGGTCACGGTTGTGTCGACGTACATCCATTCAGGTGAAGTCGATACGCCCAAGCAGGATGCAAAATTCGCATTCCTCTCAGGTATGGATAAGTATCTGGCCAAATTGGCTCGGTCGGCTAAGAAGAATGGGAACGAGGTCCTCGTGTGTGGGGATTTCAACATTGGACACAGGGAAGTAGACATTAAGAACTGGAAGGGCAACAGGGGCAAGTCAGGGTTCTTGGAACAGGAGCGGGCGCATTTGGATTCCTGGTTTGCAAATGGCTGGACGGACCTGGGGCGTGAACTCGGTGGCGAAGGTCCCGGTCCCTACACCTGGTGGTCCTGGCGGGGTCGAGGGTTCGACACCGACGGTGGCTGGCGCATTGATTACCAAATCGCGACCGAGGGGCTTGCTGCCAAGGCGCGGGAAGCCGTTGTGGGGAAGGCACCCACCTACGCGGAGAGGTGGAGTGATCACGCACCACTGACTGTCACTTTCTCCTAGCGTCTTTACTGGTGTGGCACTTCACCTCGACCCTCATTGGACTTTACATACCCCTGGGGGTATGATTCATGTGTCTTGTTTGTGGCCCATCAAGGGAAAGTCGAAGGGAAGAATAATCGTGGTCAAAAGCGCAACAGTCACAGATTTGCAGGCGGCGTTGGTTCGTGGTGAACGAGTTATCGATGTACGCGAAAAGCATGAGTACGACCGCGGCCATGTGCCTAATGCAATGCACATCCCCATGAGCATCGTTCCCCTTCGAGTGCAGGACATTAAGGGCGAGCGCAATAGTGATCCGGTGTGGATTATTTGTGAATCGGGTGCTCGCTCCTGGCAGGTTTCCGAATACCTCACCCGTCAAGGTGTTTCGGTGATCAATGTTGACGGTGGAACTTCCGCGTGGAAAGCCAGTGGACTTCCGGTGCACGGCGCATAAATCCCGAGTTCCATACCTCGCTCAATCAAGGTTTGCATTAACACAAAAAATTCATCATTCCAGAGCATAATTAGGTTCAATAAGAAGGGGAAGTACTCATGACATCCACAGCCGCACCACATGTTGTAGTAATTGATTCAATCGGACTGGGAGATCGCAGTTACGTGGTCCACGATGGCGTTAGCGCACTCGTTGTTGACCCGCAGCGCGATTTTGATCGAGTTGAGAAAGTTCTCGCAGAGCATGGAGTCACTGTCACTCACGTTGCTGAGACTCATATCCACAACGACTATGTCACCGGCGGCTACGAGCTGGCCAAGAAGCATGGTGCCACCTATGTCGTGCCCGGAAATGTTGAATTGGCATATCTCAATGAGCCCAATGTTGTTGCTGTCAGCGATGGCGACACCTTCACCGTCGGCGCATTTGAAGTCAGCGCCATTCACACACCAGGTCACACACCACATCACATTTCTTACTCTGCTCAGAAGGCGGGTCACGCAGGTGCGGTCTTCACCGGCGGTTCGATGCTGTTTGGCAGCGTCGGGCGTCCTGACTTGGTGGCACCAGATTTGACCGAGAAGCAAGCCCATGACCAATGGAACTCGGTGCAGCGTCTTGCCGCTGATCTTGATGGCGAAACAGGCGTATTTCCAACACACGGGTTCGGTTCCTTCTGCTCGGCAACACAGGCAGCTGGTGGCTATGAATCAACCATCGCCAAGGAAAAGACGACCAACCCAGCCCTGACCCAAGCCGAGCAGGAATTTGTTCAGGTGCTCCTTGACGGCCTCGACGTATTCCCTGCCTATTACGCCCATATGGGTCCTGCAAATGCTTCCGGTCCTGCTGATGTCGATCTTGAGTTTCCCAAGCCCGCAAGTCCAGAGGCACTTCGTGCCGCAATTGACGCGGGCGAGTGGGTCGTTGACCTTCGCTCGCGCGAGGTTTTCAGCCAGGGTCACATTGCGGGTGCCCTGAACTTTGACCTCGATGGAGCGTTCATCAACTACCTCGCTTGGATGATGCCGTGGGGCACGCCCGTCACGCTTGTGGGAGCGACTACCGAGCAAGTTGAAGCTGCGATTCGGGAACTTGTTGCCGTTGGTATCAATACTCCGAAGATGCAAGCTGTTGGTGACCCCACTTTCTGGTTGTCCAATGGAGAAGCGCCGGCAACCATCCGCCGAGTTGACTTTGACACGGTCAAGTCCGAATGGGAAGCCAATCCAGCAGCCATGGTAATCGACACCCGACAGATCAAGGAATGGGATGCGGGGCACGTTCAAGGCGCTGTATTCATTCCCTTCTATGAAGTCCTTGATCGCTTAAAGGACATTCCACGCAATGAGGCTGTCTACGTCTACTGCGGTTCGGGTTACCGAGCCTCTGCAGTTGTTTCCATGTTGGCCAACTTGGGCTACGACAATGTCATTCATGTTGATGACAACTTCTCCAACGCTGCTGTTGCCGGACTCAATGTGGTTCCAGAGGCACCGGTCAACCGTGAGGCAGGCTGGACCTGGATTGCCTCACGCGCCAACGTTCGCGAGTTTGATCCAGCAGCGTTTAAGGCATTGAGCAACTCGTAACAGGAGTTCTATATCGGTCGATTTTCATGGACCCTCGAGAGTTTCATACCGTTGTCGAGCAGGGTGGCAGGCGTTATGGAACACTCGGGGGTCTTGTTAATGCGCGTATAGTCGATCCAACCGAACAATTGGCCGAATCAGTGGGTGGAAAGGGAGTAGTAATGACGCAGATAATTACTTACTCACCAAAGGTCTTCATCCCTTTAACATCTTTGTGTCGAGACAGGTGCGGCTACTGCACATTTGCCAAAAGTCCGCACCGGGTTGATTCTGCGTACATGTCCATCGATTCGATCCTTGAGGTTGCCCGACACGGCGCCGCTGCGGGCTGCCACGAAGCACTTTTCACCCTGGGGGAGTACCCCGAGGCGCGTTACCCGGAAGCTCGCGCTTGGCTCGATGAACACGGATTTGGCAGTACCGTGGAATACCTAGCCCATGCGGCTCGCGCGGTTCTTGATGAAACGGGGCTTTTGCCCCATGCGAATGCTGGAGCCCTTGATAGCGACGACCTGTCCTTGTTGCGAACGGTGTCACCGAGTCAAGGCATGATGATCGAAAGTCTCAACCCAGATCTTGCAGCACACCGCGGCGCACCGGACAAGACTCCAGAGCGAAGGCTCGAAACCCTCAACACGGCTGGTGAATTAGCCATTCCGTTTACCACGGGTATTTTGATTGGAATCGGAGAATCTCGCGCGGATCGTGTAATTGCTTTGGAGGCAATTGCGCAGTCACATGAAAAATATGGTCACGTCCAAGAGGTCATCGTGCAGAACTTTGTGCCCAAGGCGGACACGGAAATGCGTAACTGGCCAGCATGCAGCCTGGACGAACTCGTTGAGACCCTGGTCATCGCTCGAGAGATTTTGCCCACAAGTATTCATCTCCAAGCGCCACCGAATTTATCAACAGATATTGGTGCTTTGCTCAATGCAGGGATCGACGATTTCGGGGGGATTTCACCGGTAACCGCAGACTTTGTTAACCCGGAAATGCCCTGGCCTTCAATCGACAAACTCAGGAGCCAGACTGCCGAGTTTGGTCGCACGCTGGTTCCTCGCCTGACCATCTACCCCGAATTTGTTCGCGATCCCGAAAAGTGGCTTGATCGTGACCTGGCATTTGCCGTAATGGATCGAAGTGATGCGGATGGATTCGCCCGAGATGATCCCGGTGCAACTTTCCCAGAACGCTACGCCGATGCGGTCAACGTTGGGACCGGCGCAGAGGTTATTCAGGTGGGCAGACGCTCGAGCATGTGGTATTCGGGTGCCGACGTCGCACCGCCAATCATCATTTCTGACTCCAAAGACGTCGTTGCGTCAGCACCCATCGCTGAGATCCTTCGCGGGGCCGAACTCGGACACGACGTGGACCAGGCTCAGATAGCTCAATTATTCAGAGCACGTGGCTCTGATGTTGAGGCTATTGCTGCCACCGCCGATCGTCTGAGGCACGCTGCCGTTGGCGATGACGTGACATTCGTTCGAAATCGGAATATCAATTACACCAATGTTTGTACTTTTAAGTGCACGTTCTGCGGGTTTTCTAAAGGTCCCCTGTCCCTTAATCTACGTGGGAACCCCTATCTACTCAGTGATCAAGAGTTTGTTGATCGAGTCGTCGAAGCCCATGAGCAAGGCGCTACCGAGGTGTGCCTTCAAGGCGGAATCCATCCAAGTTTCGATGGAAACTACTACGTTCATGTTGCTCAGGTGGTCAAGCAGGCGGTTCCTTCCATGCACGTTCATGGTTTCACCGCACTCGAAGTACTGGAAGGTTCACGCAGGCTCGGGGAGCCTCTTGAGGAGTATCTAGTAAGACTCAAAGAAGCGGGTCTAGCCTCGCTACCCGGCACCGCGGCTGAAATACTCTCTGACGATATTCGCGCTGTCATCTGCCCTGACAAGGTGAATACCGAGGAGTGGCTCATGGTTCACGAGGCAGCGCACTCCATTGGATTGCGCTCAAATATCACCATCATGTTTGGCAGCATTGAACGTCCCGAGCATTGGGCAAAGCACCTTATTGCCACGCGAGATTTGCAGGCGCGCACAGGTGGCTTCACCGAGTTCATTCCGCTTCCCTTTGTTCATATGGCGGCGCCCATCTATTTGAAGCGTGGCTCGCGACGTGGACCTACGTGGCGTGAAACTGTCTTGATGCATGCCGTTGGCAGAATCACCTACAACAATTACATTGCCAACGTTCAGGCCTCGTGGGTGAAATTGGGTGCCCGAGGCGCGCAACAACTTCTCCGCGCAGGAGTAAACGACCTAGGCGGAACTTTGATGGATGAGAATATTTCCCGAGCTGCAGGTGCGGCGCATGGCCAGGGGATCTCCGACTCGCAATTTGCCGCGGTCGTTGAACCCTTGGGACGCAAACTGGTACAACGCACCACTGTGTATGGAGTACGCCCGGTCGAAACTGTTTCCGTTGGATCATGACTAGGAAGCAATCGCAGTCCTTTCTCGGCACACCAGCAACTGCACCGGGCCCACAGGGCCCAGACATGCTCCGGGATTTCTCACTTATTCGTTCGAATCCATTAGCGTTCTTGGAAAAATCGTGGCGCACCTATGGTGACGTAGTTCAGTTCCCCATTCCCAGGCCGCCAACTTACTTGGTTAATTCACCGGCTGGCGTTCGTCAGGTCTTGGTGTCACATGGACGCAATTACGGCAAGTCAACTATTCAGTATCGAGCGTTGTCATTGGTGACTGGCGAGGGGCTATTGACCGCTGATAACGACAATTGGCGCAAGCGCCGCCCAATGATCCAGCCGGCCTTTCATCAGGCTTTGTTCACTGAACTCACGTCAATCACGCAAGGTGTTGCTGAGTCGCTTGCTGCCGAATGGAAACAGGTACCGGCAGGCGCTGTGTGCGACGTTGATCAATTCATGCTGACCGCAGCGCTCGATGTCGTGGGCCAATTCCTATTTGGGGCGGATCTTTCGTCGAATGCTGACACAATCACTGAGGCGACCCTTGAGGCACTCGATGTCGTAATCGCTCGCGCTCGCGTTCCCATTGCACCACCCGGCTGGGTGCCAACCATCAATAATCGCAAACTCAATCGAAGTGTTGCTGCCCTCGATGCGGCGGTTGAGGCCATGGTTTCAAGTCAGAGACTTCGAGGAGTAATTCGTAATCAGGTTGACGGAGAAATTGAAAACCCCCGTAACATGATTGAACTTCTCAGTTCAACAATTGATCCTCAGGGCACGACTTTGACCATGCAGGAGATTCGCGATGAAATCGTGACATTTATCGTTGCAGGGCATGAAACTGTGGCAAGTGCACTTTCGTGGTCGTGGGCCATATTGGCCGACAATCCCGACCTACAGGACCGGCTTGCTGCTGAAGCGCAACAGGCAGGGGAGTCGAATGGCGGTGCTTCCATTGATAACTTGCCATTGACACGTGCTTTTTTTGAAGAGGTGTTGCGCATGTATCCACCGGCCTGGCTAATCACTCGCAAAGCACTTGGCCCGGACACCATTGACGGTCATGAAATCCCCGCGGGCGCGCTCATTATTCTCAGCCCGGCTCTCATTCATCAGCACCCTGACGCATGGCCCAACGCACATGAATTTGACGCCGAGCGTTTCTTGCGCGAATATTCTCGAGAGTCATTCATTCCGTTTGGTGCAGGGTTGCGCCAGTGCATCGGTAAAGATTTTGCTTACATTGAGGGCGTGCTTTTGTTAGCTCAACTCACTCGCCAGTTCGCGGTGAGTTATCCCGCGGGTGGTCGCATTCCGGTGGGTGAACCGTTGGTCACCATCCGACCTCGTGGGGGAGTGCGCGTACACATTAGTGCTCGCTGAGAATTACCTTCTGGATCCAATTACCCGCCGTTTGTAATGTATTCGAGTAAGGCTGCCTTTTCGCTCTCAAGCTCTCCCAACCGTGACTTGACGATGTCTCCGATACTGACGATCCCGAGAAGGCCGCCGGTTTCATCGGTCACAGGAATGTGTCGAACGCGCCGCGAAGTCATGATCTCCATGAGTTCATCAACGTGTGCTTCGGGTGGAGCTACGAATACTTCGCTCGTCATGATGCTTGAGACGGAGTCGTTGTAGGGATTGTCGGAGTTGGAGAATGCCCGCACGACATCGCGCTCCGAAACGATTCCTGAAATGGATGTGCCATCGGTAGACACCACGAGGGCTCCAACTTTGTGCTCTGCGAGTAGCGAGAGAAGTTCGCGAATGTTGGCACTCGGGGCAATGGTGACTACATGAGAACCCTTGCCGGCAAGGATTGTTGCAAGTTTCATGTTTACCTCCCGCTGCACAGTCTTTACCCAACAGCAGGGTTCTGTCTAGGGATTCAGCAATTCCGTGACGATCCCATGTAATTTGGAGTTCGTTGTGAGAAAACTTGGGTTGGCTTGTGCGTCAAAAATGGGGAGGGGATGACCATCAAATTGCGTGGCCATGCCACCAGATTCCGTCAAAATGGGGATCAGGGCTGCGTAGTCATAAAGAGCTAGTTCAGGCTCCGCGGCAATATCGACTGCGCCCTCAGCCACCAAACAATGGGACCAGAAGTCTCCGTAGGCGCGATTGCGCCAGGCAACTCTTTCCAGTGTGTCCTTTGACTCTTTGTTCCACCCATTTGGATCGCTGGTGGAAACAGAGGCGTGAGAAATTTCATTGACCTCGCTGACGCGAAGTTGTCGCGGAACGTCCGTGTTCAAAAAGCTTTCCTGCGTCCAGGCACCATGGCCGCGCAGCGCCCACCAGCGTCGACCGAGTGCGGGTGCGCTGACAAGACCCAGTCCAATGCCTGAGTCATCGCGCAAGGCGATGAGAGTGGCCCAAACTGGAACTCCTCGAACATAATTCTTGGTGCCATCAATGGGGTCAATGATCCACATTCGCCCGGACCCACTTGTTTGCGCAAATTCCTCGCCGATAACGCCATCGGAAGGGCGTTCCTGTTGAAGGATTGAGCGCAGTCCCAATTCGACACTCTTATCTGCATCAGAAACCTCAGTGAGATCAGGCTTCTTCTCCACAACAAGGTCAAGTGCGCGAAAGCGCGAAAGAGTTAGTGCATCTGCATGATCTGCAAGGCTCTGTGCCAGTGAGAGATCATCGGTGGAACACTGCATGTCCGGATTCACTGGTTCAGTCTAGTGGGCTTGGTTTAGTACGTGCCCGCATCAGAATTGCCCGTGAGTAGAGCACGCAAGGAATCTACCCGCTGCAGAGTGAGGGGGTCGGTGACCATGTTGAGTCCACATTCTTCTTCGTCATGGCTACAAGCGCGCGGACAAGACTGCATCCAGGGATGCAGGTCGGTGAAGGAGTCCAGGATCACTTCTCGCTCCACATGCGCCAACCCGAATGATCGAATTCCTGGAGTGTCAATGACAATGCCTGGATTACTTGCGTTACCGGGAAGTGGGAAAGCAATCACGCTCGTGGACGTATGTTTGCCTTTGCCTGTCAGATCATTGACCGAGCCGGTCACCCTCTGGGCATCAGGAACGAGTTGGTTGATCAAAGTAGATTTACCAACGCCGGAGTGACCGACGAACACAGATATTTGTCCATCAATGTGCTCGCGCAATTCCGCCGTGGCGAGTCCGTTGGTTACCGTGAAAACAGGCAACTTTAAGGCAGAGTAATTTCGGGCGAGAATTTGTGGGTCGGCTAAATCGGCCTTTGTGATGATGAGAAATGGCGCAATCCCGGCGTCGATGGCGGCAACTAACGCCCGATCGATTAATCCGGTTCGTGGTTCCGGGTTTGCGGCCGCAACGACAATGCCCATGTGGGTGGCATTCGCCACGATTACCCGTTCCTGAGGGTCATTGTCGTCCGCGGTGCGACGCAAGACAGTGGTTCGGGCATCGCGCCGGATAATTCGTGCCTGCGAATCCACGTCACCGCTGGAATCCCCGATGACGGACACTCGGTCACCTACGACAATTCCTTTGCGACCCAACTCCCGAGCTTTCACAGCGAATATTTCAGTGCCATTGTCAAGAAGAACCGTGAAGCGTCCACGATCTACGGTTGTTACTGAACCTGCGATGGCGTCCGTGTGTTGTGGTCGATCTTTTGTTCGCGGACGAGACTTCGTGCGCCCTGGGCGGATTCGAATATCGTCTTCATCGAGGCGAGATGGCTTCACAGGCTCAAAAGGTCCTGCCAGCGTTGTGGAAAGTTTGGAATGGTCTTGCCTGTTGTTTCAATATTCTCAACAAGTATGCCGGGCACCCGAAGCCCGATGATCGCCCCCGCTGTTGCCATTCGGTGATCTTCATAGGTGTGAAAAATTCCGCCCACGAGTTGTCGAGGGTTGATGGTGAGTTGATCTGGACCCTCAATAATTTCGCCCCCCAGGGCGTTGAACTCTCGAGCAAGTGCAGCCAGCCGATCAGTTTCGTGACCGCGGAGGTGTCCGATTCCGGTAATGACTGAGGGTCCGTCCGCGAGAGCGCACAACGCTACGATTGTTGGTGCGATTTCACCGATATCAGCGAGGTCGGCGTCTATTCCTTGAATTGCTCCATTGCTGCTGAACGTCAATCTTTCTCCATCGCGATTAATGGTGGCTCCCATTGCCGAGAAAACCTCACACAC
>JBDQMZ010000187.1:0-8914 GCA_040261955.1 Candidatus Nanopelagicales bacterium | reverse complement strand
TTCTATCTTTGCTGAGATAACTGAGTTGAGGCGTTCGCCATCTGACGCGATGCCACCTAAACAGATTGAGGTCACGCCGCTCACGGCCATTGATCCGATTTGCAAGATGACCGTTGCGGCTGTTGATACCTCCATCCACGCTGATGTTGATGGCGAGCGTTGGTACTTTTGTGCTCCTGGTTGCAAAAAGGCATTTGTTGCAAACCCTGCTGCTTTCCAGCAGGCTTAGCCCATGACTCAAGCTGCCGACATTGATTCTCCCCAGGCACTCATCAATGCTCTTGAGGGCGCGGGGTATCTCGCCGAGCAGGGTCTAGCCACATCGCTTTTTCTGAACATGCGGTTGCCGCAACCACTCTTGCTCGAGGGTGAAGCAGGGGTTGGTAAGACCCAGGCCGCTAAGTCGATCGCAGAATTGTTAAACACACCCCTCATTCGTTTGCAGTGCTACGAGGGCATTGATGCATCCGAAGCACTCTACGAGTGGAATTACCCGCGGCAACTTCTATCAATCAGGGTTGCTGAGTCCCAAGGGCTGGAAATCGGCGAAGAAACACTCTTTGGCCGCGACTACCTCATTGATCGACCGCTGCTTCAAGCACTTGAGCATAAAGGCCCTAACCCGGCTGTTCTTTTGATTGACGAGGTTGATCGGGCTGATGAGGAATTTGAGGCTTTCCTCTTTGAAATGCTCGCGGAGTGCACGGTGACCGTACCTGAATTGGGAACCTTGCGTGCTACTCAGCCGCCGATTGTTATTTTGACATCAAACCGAACCAGAGATTTGCATGATGCGCTCAAGCGCCGCTGTCTGTACCACTGGATCGATTACCCCGATCTTGAGCACGCAACACGTATTGTTCACATGCGACTTCCGGGTGCCAATGAGACGCTTGTCGCGCAGATTGCTGGTGCGGTTCAACGCCTTCGCGGCCTCGACTTGCAAAAACCGCCTGGTATCGCTGAGGCAATTGACTGGGCTCACGCAGCACAACTTCTCGGGATTCAGAATCTCAATGGTGACGATGTCATGCGAACTCTTGGCTCAGTATTGAAATACCGTGAAGACCAAGACGCCGCAATTGAGCAGGGTGTGGGTTGGGTCGCAGGGGTCTAGTTGCAGGAATCAAAAGGCGCAGGCCTTGTTGAGATTACAAGTGGTTTCGGGCACCTGCTGCATTCCGCTGGCCTACCTGTAACCCCAGAGCGCAGTGCTCGTTTCGCTGAAGCAGTGCTACTTGCCCAGCCCATGAGCGTTAATGATCTTTATTGGGTGGCGCGGTCAACGTTGGTCACTTCGCAGGAACAAGTGACTATTTTTGATAACGTCTTTCGTCAGATTTTCCAGGGAATCATTGATTTTGCTGATTATCGCCAGCCAACGAGTGAGTTGCCACCCCCGCCAACATCAACAGCATCTGATGAAAAAAGTCCAGGCGACCCACAGCGTGATGGGGAGAGTGCGTCATCACCCAATGGGACGAGTGCAACTCCTGGTGCAGAGAGTGGCGATGAACATGACGAGGATGACATCAGCGTCTTAGCTGCAGTTAGTGATCAAGAGCGCATCAATGACAAACCATTTTCGGCGCTCACCGAACAAGAACTTGAATTGATCAGGCAACTCATTGAACAGTTGCCCGTTGTGCCGCCCATGCGCAAAGGGCGTCGTAGTTCTAAGCACAATCAGGGAAAGCAGTGGGATGTCCGCGCCACTTTGCGCCGAGCGCATCGGACAGGCGGTGACCCTGTGTTTCAGGTGATGCGCAAACCGGAGTCCAAGCCGCGCAAAATTATCCTTATTGCCGATGTCTCCGGATCCATGGAGCCATATGCGCGGATCTACCTTCACCTCATGCGCGGAGCCGTCAAAGCCATTGGAGCCGAGGCATTTGTTTTTGCTACTCATTTGACCCACCTCACCCGCCAATTGACCACGACCCACACGGAGATCGCGTATCAAAAGGCCGCGCAAAGTGCCAAGGACTGGTCGGGCGGCACAAAGATTGGTGGGGCTATTCAGGAGTTCATCGATAAATTTGGGCGCCGAGGAATGGCAAGAGGCGCGGTGGTTGTCATTGTGAGCGATGGTTGGGAGATGGGTGACACGGCTGAACTCAAAAAAGCCATGGAGCAATTATCCCGGTTGGCCTATCACATTATTTGGGTTAATCCGCGTAAAGCTGGAATGGACTATGAACCTCTGGTGGGCGGGATGGCAACGGCATTGCCCTACGTAGACACGTTTCTCTCCGGCCACAGCATGAAGGCACTGCAGCAGGTGATGCAGGCGATCTCGGAGGTTGGTAATGCGCCTCGAATTAAATCGAAGGAACTCGTTTCCAGTACATAATGGGCGCATGGTCCACAGAAGGTAAGCCTGATGATTTCCCATGTCTGCTGAGAACTTGTGCCGTGTGCACGAGAACCCTCAACACCGGTGTAATGTGAAGTAGACATCCTCGATAGATCGGGAAAGGTTAAAACTCCTGGTCCGCGAACAGCCATAACCACCGTAAAAGCGATCAATCCAACATCGGGACAAACTGCACCACCTCAAGACCAATTCGAGTTGTACAACGTCACAGCTGATCCTGCCGAGTTGTCGAATCTTTATGGTCAGTCGCAGTACACCAATCAGCTAGCGGCCATGCAAAAGATCATGACTGATGAGCGTCAGGCCAAGAGGCTTGATCCCGTTATTGAGCCGTGGGCGGATGGCAGTGCTCTGCAATTCCCATTCACACCAGGGGGTAGCGGCACACTACGCGTTTAAGTACCGATCCCTCTGAGAACAACGAATTGGCGCCCTAGACTTTGGCGTTATGGATTCAACACTTTTCAAGAACGCGACGGTCTGGCTCGGCTCCCGGTTACCCTCTGGCGAGTGGGCTACCAGCAATGCGGTGCTCATGCGGGGGGACCGGATTATTGCTCTGGGGGATAGCGCAGTGGCGATGGGCGCTGATTCCGTTCTTGACTGCCAAGGAGGCTTTCTGGCGCCCGCATTTGCCGATGGTCACATTCATGTCCTGTTTGGAGGTCTGGAGGCGGTATCTGCCCCCGTGAGGGACTTTGCAACCGCTCGGGAGGTCGCTGAGTCTGTTGGGCGCTGGGCCGCAGAGCACCCCGAGAAGGCGTGGATTGAGGGCTCTGGTTTTGATTTGTCTTTGGCCCCAGGTGGCATTTTTCAGGCAGCCTGGCTTGATGAGTTTGTATCTGATCGCCCCGTGTACCTGAGGGCATCGGACTACCACACGGTATGGGTTAATTCGGTTGCACTGAGACTGGCTGGATACATGGGTGAGATCACACAGCCCCACGATGGTGAGATTGTGGTGGACCAGTCGGGTGTTCCTGTTGGAACTTTAAAAGAGTGGGGTGCCTGGCGTCCTGTTGCGGAGTTGTTGCCACAGGTCACAGAAGATGTCCGAGTTGAGGCCCTGTCTCAGGCAACCGCCAAACTCGCAGCAGCAGGAATCACCTGGATCCAAGAGGGATGGACCGAACCCCGTGACATCGAAACTTGGATCGCAGCCCATCAGTCCGGTCGATTGAGTGTCGGAGTTGATCTGGCTCTTTGGGCAGACCCGAATAATTGGCGTTCTCAAATAGAGAGATTCGTGGCGTCGAGGGACGCGGCCGCCGCGTGTGGAGATTCAAATTTTTCGGCGACTCGGATTAAATTTTTTGCCGATGGAATCTTTGAATCGGGTACCGGCGCACTTCTTGAGCCATATTGCGGATGCCCCCACTCGAAGGGTCTCCCAAACTGGGAGCCACCTGAATTGGCTGCTGCTGTTGCAACCATCGATGCTTTGGGTTTCACCGCGCATGTGCATGCAATCGGCGACTACGCCATTCGAATGACGCTCGATGCATTTGAGCAATGTGCTGCAACTAACCTTGCCCGCGATCGACGATGGGTCATTGTCCACTCTCAACTCATTGATCCCTCTGATATTGAGCGATTCGTGCAACTGGGTGTCGTTGCGAACTATGAACCCCTCTGGGCGCAAATGGATGCCTGGCAGGAACATTTAACTGCTGAGCGACTCGGCCCCGAGCGAGCCGGCAGACAATTTCAGATTCAAACTGTGGCGAACACGGGTGCGGTGATCTCCTTTGGCAGCGATTGGCCCGTGACAACTTATAACCCTTTGGAATGTCTGCAGATTGCGGTAACCCGTCAAGCAACGCCCTCTAGTCCGCCATGGATGCCCCTAGAGCGGGTTTCGGTCGATGATGGCTTAGCAGCGTATACATCTGGGGTCGCGTATCAAGCCGGGCGCGATGATGCAGGAGTGATACGACCGGGTGCCATCGCAGATCTGGTGCTCCTTCGCGCTGATCCACGCCACGCTGATCCCAATGAAATTGGTCAGATTGAGGTAATTGGCACTTGGTGCTCGGGCATTCGCACCTTTGAGTCTTTCTAAGACTGTCTGATTAACCTATCCACGCGAAAGGCCCCGCCAATTTAATGGCGGGGCCTTTTACGTTGAGTCGCGACTAGTGGCGCTGGTCAATCTGTTCCTGATTGGTCATGGCCATGCCTGGGTGGTGCAAAACCCCACCGTGACCGACTGGATCCTGATCCAGGTCCTCGTAGTCATGGAGCGGCGCTTCAAGTTCAGCCGTATGAGCAACATGAGCTTGGCCCGCTTCAATCTCAGCTTTGCTGGGCTTCTCCACGTTATCGCGCAGGAAGAAGCCAGAGAGCTTGTGCTGGAGATTCTGAATTGGATTGAGCTTGTTCTTTACGCCATCGGCATCAGCTTTTTCAGGGGCGGGAATGACGGCAATGTCTTCCTTGCCTTGAATCACAGCGAGTTCCTTGTAGTTCAACGGTTGATGAACCTCAATGAACTCACCGTGTGGCAGGCGCAGCACCCGACCAGATTCATAACCGTGGAGCAACTTGTCGCGGTCCTTGCGCTGAAGGCCAAGGCATATGCGTTTGGTAATGATAAATGCTAGTGGTGGACCAACGATCAAGAGCACCCGAAGTGTCCAGCTGATGGCATTGATACTCATGTTGAAGGTGGTCGCGACAATGTCGTTGCCGCCGCCGATCCACAGAATGCCGTAGAAGACGATCGCCATGACACCAATTCCTGTGCGAACGGGAGCGTTGCGAGGGCGATCGAGGAGGTTGTGCTCGCGTTTGTCGCCCGTTGCCCACGCCTCGAGGAATGGGTAGAGCGCAAGGCCAGTGAAAAGGATTCCGGGAATGATCACAGAAGGAACAAGAACGTTCCAGCTAATGGTGAACCCGAAGAGCACCGTTTCAATATTTGGCATGAGGCGTAGGGCACCATCGAGCCAACCGATGTACCAGTCGGGCTGTGTTCCAGCCGAGACCTGGTCTGGCGTGTAGGGACCGAAAATCCAAATTGGGTTAACGGTGACCAGTCCGCCAATGAGGGCGATGATTCCGAACACAACAAAGAAGAAACCGCCGGCCTTGGCCATGTAGACGGGAAGCAGTGGGTAGCCCACGACGTTGTCGTTCGTCCGGCCTGGACCAGGGAACTGGGTGTGCTTCTGGGTCCAGACCATCATGAGGTGAACGGTGATCAGGGCCAGAATAATCCCTGGAATGAGGAGTATATGTGCGGCGTAGAGGCGCGAAATGATGTCCGTGCCAGGGAACTCCCCACCGAACACGAGGAATGCCGCCCATGTGCCAACGAGGGGGATTGACTGCAAAATCCCGCGAATAATCTGAAGGCCGGTTCCTGAGAGGAGATCGTCAGGGAGGCTGTATCCGGTGAAACCGGCTCCCAGGGCCAGTGCGGTGAGTGCCACTCCCACGATCCAGTTGAACTCCCGTGGTTTGCGGAATGCGCCAGTGAAGAACACGCGGAACATGTGAACAGCAATGGCAGCGACAAAGATCAACGCCGACCAGTGATGCATCTGGCGAATCAGGAGCCCACCACGCACCTCGAATGAGATGTCCAGCGTTGAGGCATATGCCTCGGACATCATGACGCCCTTGAGAGGAACGTAGGAGCCGTCATACATGACTTCAACCATGCTGGGCTTGTAAAATAGCGTCAGAAACGTGCCCGTCAGAAGCACGACAATAAATGAGTACAGAGCAATCTCACCGAGCATGAATGACCAGTGATCAGGAAAGACCTTGCCAAGATTGCGACCGAGGAACCTGTTGCTGCCGAGGCGTTGATCGACATACTTCGCTGTTGCTCCACCTGCGATCTCAAGTGGATCGTCTTTCGGTGTTGTTTCGGCATCACCCAACGTGTTGGTGTTCACCGTGGTGGTCATGTGCGATCACGCTCCCAGAAACTAGGTCCAACAGGTTCGGCAAAGGGTGCCTTCGCCACTAGATATCCTTCAGCATTTACGCCAATCGGCAACTGGGGCATGCGACGGGCTGCTGGCCCGAAGACAACGTCCCCGCTGTCGGCGAGGTCAAATGTTGACTGATGACATGGGCATAGCAGGTGGTGGGTGCGCTGTTCATACAGTGCAATGGGGCAACCCACATGGGTGCAAATCTTGGAGAACGCCACGATCCCGTTGTAGTCCCAGCCTTCACCCTGTTGTGAACGGATTTCACTGGGGTCCATGCGAACGAGAATGATTGCGGCTTTGCCGCGAGCATTGAGGTTGTGTTCTTCCTCTTGGATCACACCGATGTCCACGGGTAGCGCGGACACCAAACCACCGACTGGAAGATCCTCGGGACGGATTCCCCGTGATGTCTCAGGTGAGAGCCCAGTTTGATCACCAACGTCGGGGATGATCATGACGCCGTCCTCCCACGGTGTGGTGGACAAGATCTCAGCGGGGTTTTCCCCTGGTGGTGTGATCCACAGGTCACGGAGAACAACAATGATCGGGATCGGGAAGAGCGCCATTGCGCCCAGAAGTGAGCGGCGAATAATTTTGTAGCGAGCGAAGCCGGATTCTTCCTTGCCGCGCTCATAGTTTGCGGCGGCTGCTTCCTCATCGGTCTTGTCAGAGGCCATGTCGTGTCTTTGTTGAACCACTTCAACATCGGGCATGAGTTTCTTTGCCCACTGAATTGCACCGGCTCCAATAAGGAACACGGCAGCCCCAAACGTGAATCCCAGGACCACGTTGCTGGCGCCTACATCGCCGAGAACTGGGATGTACACGTACGAGCTCTTGTCAATTGCGACATAGGCAACAACAAATGCAATGACAAAGATCATGGACAGTGTGAACATGCCGGCCACTTGACGTTCGGCTCTGCGGGCGGCTTTGGGGTCTGTGTCCGTTACACGTGGCTTATGAGGGATGTCTGCCACCGGTGAGTATCCGACTTTGGTGGCTACTTCAGAGCCATGTGCGTGCGCGTCGTCGTGACCCTCATGCTTGTGATCTATGTCGGTCATCGTGCTTTGATTCCAATCCAGACGGCCGCGGCGATAAGCGCGGCAAAGACGGCGACCCACATGAACAGGCCCTCAACAACTGGGCCAAGTCGGCCGAGCGAAAGCCCACCGGGGCTTGGCGCTTCTTGCAGTCCCATGATGTAAGAGGTGATTTCCTGCTTTTGTTCGATGGGCAGAGTTTCGTTGGAAAACACCGGCATGCTCTGGGGCCCTGTGACCATGGCCTCGTAGATCTCCTGTGGTGTTGCCTCCATCAAGCTCGGGGCGTACTTGCCTTGAGTCAAGGCGCCACCCTGACCAGCGGCCTGATGGCATTGTGCACAGTTGATGCGGAAAAGTTCGCCACCCTTTGCCTGGTCCGCTCCTTCATAGCTGAGGTCTTCTGCGGTTGGGATAGCTGGACCAGGTGCAAGGGAGGCAATGTAAGCGCTCATTGCGGCAATTTGTTCAACGTCGTAGATGGGATCTTTGGCGACAGCCTGTGCGCCGGGTGCGGCGAGTGGCATGCGGCCAGTAGCGACCTGGAAGTGCACGGCAGCAGCTCCAACTCCGAGAAGGGTTGGGCCATTCATGGTTCCCTGCGCGTCGAGCCCATGGCAGGAACTGCATCCCTCGAGGTAGAGCTTCTTGCCATCTTCGACCTGGGTTTGTGAACCCATGGACGCCTCAGCAGGCTTGGCATTTGAAATCACGGAGTAACCAACCCCGGTCATGCCTAGCGCTGCCACGAGCAAGAACAGGGCAACCAAGGGATTGCGCCGGCGTGCTGACAGGAACTTCACAGTGGTGGAGCCTTCCTAATATAGGTGTTGTCAACTATCTATATGTGTGTGCACCTTGGGGGAGTGCCACTCTTGTAACAGTGCAGTTCGAACTATTTCAAGATGTAAATCATGAAGAACAATGCGATCCAGACAACGTCAACAAAGTGCCAGTAGTACGAGACGACGATC
The DNA here is from genome assembly GCA_040261955.1 of Candidatus Nanopelagicales bacterium. Classification (GTDB taxonomy): domain Bacteria; phylum Actinomycetota; class Actinomycetes; order S36-B12; family S36-B12; genus UBA4592. The sequence goes on along the minus strand of JBDQMZ010000187.1, from coordinate 570 downwards.
GCGCGAGTTGCTTGCTCGTGGGTGAAGCGCTTTGCCACGAAAGTGGTTGCAAGCACCAAGAGAAAGGCGATGAGGCCACCTGTCACGTGCATTCCGTGAAACCCGGTTGTTAGGTAGAAAGCTGAACCGTAGGCGTTGCTCGAGAGGGTCAAACCTTCATGGACAAGTTCGGTGTACTCGGTGATCTGTCCACCAATGAAAATGGCGCCCATGAGGAAGGTGATGATGAACCAGCGACGAAGCCCTTTGACATCGCCGCGCTCAGCGGCAAAAACGCCGAGCTGGCAGGTGACGGAGCTCAAAACCAAGATTGTCGTATTGACGCTCGCAAAAGGAATGTTGAGAATTGTGGTTTCCTCGGCCCACAACTCGGGGTTGACCGCCCGCAAGGTGAAATACATTGCAAAGAGAGCGGCGAAGAACATCAACTCACTGGACAGCCACACGATTGTCCCTATCGAAACCATGTTCGGTCGGTTCGCGGGAGCGTGCTCATAAGCCTGAGGGATCACCGTTGCATTAGCCACGTGCAGAGTCTGTCAGATCACCCATATTTTTTCTCCCTGACCC
>JBDQMZ010000186.1:0-14195 GCA_040261955.1 Candidatus Nanopelagicales bacterium | reverse complement strand
GTATTAGAGCGGGCGATCCCCAGGGCAATCTCGGCGGTGGCGCTTCATGGCCGGATAGTCGTGATGGCCTATCAGTCACTCGAAGACAAAATTGTTAAAAGAGTATTTCTCGATGCCTCGACGGCGAATGTTCCCCGCGATCTTCCAGTGATTCCTGAGAGTGCTCAACCAGAGTTGAAAATCCTCACTCGGGGGGCGGAGAAGGCATCTGCTTCAGAGATCGATGAAAATCCCCGCGCTGCATCTGTGCGTCTGCGAGCTGTTGAGCGGATTCGACCCAACTCCTCTAATAAGACGAAATTGGAGGTAGCGGCATGAGTGCAGCGCCCAAACTTGATTCAGTGGCTGACGCCCAGGATTCATCAGTTACCGAGTACGCGACGAAGGGGGTTCGCAAAAGTGCTCGCGCAAACCTCCGTCTTGTTTCACCGATGCGGGTGCAGAAGGCGAGCCGCGGAATTTTCATCGTTGTCCTTCTGGGAATCTTGAGTCTTGGTGGTGTGGCGGTATTAGTAATCAATACGACCTTGGCCCAAGGCGCGTTCACTCTCAGTGAATTGCGTTCACAGCAAGCGGAATTATCGCGCACAGAGGCTACTTTGACAGAAGAGGTTGCGGCATTAGCGGCACCAACGTCGCTCGAGCAGCAGGCACGTGCCCTGGGCATGGTCCCAAGTTCGGCACCTGCATTCATCAGAGTGACAGATGGCAAAGTTCTTGGAAAGCCCAAAGCGGCACAGGGTGCAAAAATCGCTACTCCAGCGGACGCAACAGTTGCCGAAGCCGTCACGGACCCGGCTCTCGCTGATCTACCTGAGGCTCCCGGAGTCGGCTATGACCCGGCTGCTGCTGATGCCATGGCAAATGAGCAGCAGCAAAATGGCCTGGTTGGTGCTAAAGGCAAAAAGGCAAAAGCGGGTGTGGACCAATGGACTGAACCAACGGTGATCAAAGCTGAAGTTATTTCTGAGGACGCACTCCTAGACGCGGTTCCGGTTCAGTAAACGGGGAATGATTCGTGTCATCTCGCAAACTTCCACCGCCGAGGCTTCGCGATTCTCGGACAGCTCAATCAAGTGGATTCGCGAGTAAGCCCATCCGACTTGGGAGTCCAAGTAAGCGGGGGTTGGCACTCATGATCGCGTCCACCATGGTCTTGCTAGTTTTTGGTGTGCGCCTAATAGACCTGCAAGCCGTTCGAGGAAGCGAACTTGCTTCGTCGGCCCTTGACCAACGCTTGAGAACTACTGAAATTCCCGCCCAACGTGGTTCAATACTCGATGCCTCAGGAGCGCCACTTGCTATAACCGTGGATGCCAAGAATGTGACGGCGGATCAAACCATGATTGATCAGCCAGCCGTTGTGGCTGAGGCATTGGCCCCAATTCTTGGGGCAGATGCTGACATCTTGGCAGATCGACTTACTGGGGAGCGTCGATTTATCTACCTCGCAAAGGAAGTGACACCGGACACGTGGGAACAGATATCTGTATTGCGTTTACCAGGCATCTTTAGTGAAAACAGTTCACGCCGGATCTATCCTTCAGGAGAGTTGGCCGCGAACGTCCTCGGGTTTGTGGGGGAGGAAGGCTCCGGGCTCGGCGGTTATGAATATGCCTATGAAGAGCAACTTGGTGGCACCCCCGGTGAATTGACATTTGAAAAAGGCCCAGGTGGGCGGGCGATCCCTACAGCTGCATCCATGAGAGTGAACGCTGAACAGGGTGTCGACATACAACTCACTCTTGACAGAGATATTCAGCACGTTGCGCAGGAAGCAATTGCAGAGGCAGTTCAGAGCTCGGGCGCAAGTGATGGAACGGTTGTTGTGATGGATCCGCAGAGCGGCCGCATTTTGGCGCTTGCGACAGCCCCAACGTTTGATCCAAACTTTCCAACCCAAAGCGGACAACGAAATTTGAACAATCGTCCACTGACTGATGCATTTGAACCTGGTTCAACAAGCAAAGTGATGACTCTGGCCGCAGTCATCAATGAAGGTGCCGCAACGCCGTACACCCCGATCAAAGTCCCAGGTGTTTTGCGCAGGGGGGACAAAGACTTTCATGACTCCAGTGCGCACGGCACCCTGAATCTCACGCTCAGCGGGGTCATGGCTAAATCAAGTAACATTGGAACGATTCTTGCGGCGGAACGAATTGGCGGTAAAAAACTCTCCAAGTACCTCAAGAAATTTGGTATCGGCCAAGAAACGGGTCTCAATTTCCCAGGTGAAACCAAAGGCTTTGTCCCTGCCCATGAAGATTGGTCACCAACATCCTTCCCGACAATCGCGTTTGGCCAGGGCTTGAGCGTGAACGCTGTGCAGGCTACAAGTGTTTTCTCCACTATCGCGAACGATGGTTTGCGAGTAGAGCCCTCACTCGTTTCAAAGATCATTCATGCAGATGGCAGTGTTGAAGAGCCAGAAGCACCTCAAACGACGCGTGTTGTGACGCGGGAAACAGCCAAGCAAGTTCGAAGCATGTTAGAAACTGTGGTCGGAGAAGGTGGAACCGCCACTAATGCCAAAATTCCTGGATACCGCGTTGGTGGAAAGACAGGAACTGCCCAAGTGGTCAATTCAGTAACAGGTGGTTACAGCAAGGATGTCATCGCCTCGTTCATCGGTATGGCTCCCGTAGATAACCCTCGATTGGTTGTCGGTGTATTTATTTCGAAGCCCAAGGCGGGTCGGTACGGCGGCGAGCTGGCCGCTCCCGTTTTCAAGAAAGTAACAAGTTATGCACTCGGTGCACTTGAGATCCCACCAACAGGCGCAAAAGCACCCAAGCTCGCCCTGACATTCGGCGGATAGTGATGGTGGAATCGGCTGTGCCGTCAGTTGTTACGACTGCATACATCGCCAGAGAGTTGAAGTGCGATCTGATTGGTTCTCCAGACGTTGTGGTTAATGGCATTTCCTTGAATTCGCAATCTGTGACGTTGGGGGATGTCTTTGCTGCCATTCCGGGTCGCAATTTTCATGGGGCCAAATTTGTGTCCCAAGCTCTTGCTTCTGGTGCAGTTGCAATTCTGACTGATCCTGAAGGACTTGAACTAATTGGCCAGCAACAGGTGCCCATCTTTGTTTCTCCGTCTCCACGCACTCTGCTTGGCCCGGCATCTCGATTAATTTTTCATGCGCCTGATGAAGGCTTGCAACTTGTTGGAATCACTGGCACGAACGGGAAAACCACAACGGCATTCATGGTGGCAGCCGGAGCTCGAGCCGCTGGAAAGCATGTGGGTTTGATTGGAACGCTTGGAATATTTATCGATGAAAAACTGATTCCACATGCGCGCACTACGCCAGAAGCTCCTGATCTATTCCGAACCTTGGCTCACATGAAATCGATGGGAGTGGATTTCGTGGTAATGGAAGTCTCAAGTATTGCGTTGGAAGAATGTCGCATCGATGGTCTCATCTTTGATGCAGTGGGTTTTACCAATCTGTCACATGACCATCTGGATTATCACGGAACTATGGAAGCGTACTTCGATGCGAAGAGTCGCCTATTTACCAGTAAATATGCGCGCTCGGGTGTCACCAACATTGATGACCGCTGGGGTAAAAAACTCATAAAAGCCGCACAAATCCCCATGGAGAGCGTGTCACTTGATGCGAGAGCAGATTGGACTGCCGCGCGGGTGGAATCTGGTCAGTACACGGTGACAAATATTCATGGGACACAGACACCAATGCACTTGTCCATGCCAGGTAAAGTCAACGTGGCAAATGCGCTCCTAGCGGTTTCTTTGCTCGCTCGCTTGGGCTACGACTCTCCTGAAATTGCTACTGCTGTGGGCAAAGCCAGCGTCCCTGGCAGAGGTGAGCTCATTGCAACGCTGAACGGAGCTGACGTCTACGTGGACTATGCCCACTCGCCGGATGCGATAGCCGAATTCCTTACTGGATTACATGACCGGTACAGGGGAAGGATTGTGGTTGTTCTAGGTGCAGGTGGAGACCGTGATTCGTCCAAACGCGCTGAAATGGGACTCGTTGCTGCACAAAATTCGAGCATTGTGATTGTGACTGATGACAATCCACGCTCTGAGGACCCGACTGAGATACGTGAAGCTATTACCGCTGGCGCCATGGGCGCATCCAATGCGGAGATTCGCAACACGGCTGGTAGAGAGAATGCCATTAGATTGGCGCTCACATTCGCAGAGCCAGATGGCGCGATTGCGATACTAGGAAAAGGTCATGAGTCGACGATGGAAATTATGGGTGAGCTGGTCCCGTTCAGCGATGCTGATGTGATTCGAGCGTTGGTGCACAATGTTTGATTTCACCATCTCAGAACTGGCTCGAGTCACCTCTGCGCGCGAAATTTCAGACTTAAGCTGGTCAGAGAGAGTGGTCAGCGGATTCTTTTCAGATTCGAACTCTGTGATCCCTGATGGTGTATTTGTGGCAATCAAGGGGGAGAGGACCGATGGGCACCTATTCCTGAACGACGTCGCACTGTCCGGAGCAGGACTTGCGATTATCAACGAGTCCTTTCAGGGGCTTATCCCTCAAGAGTTTCCGGTGCTCGTTGTCCCTGATTCAATTGTCGCGTTGGGACAAATTGCGCGGTGGGCGCGGTTGACAAAACTCAATGCGACTGTCATCGCGGTGACTGGGTCCAGTGGGAAAACCACGACAAAAGATCTCATTGCGGGGATTTTGAGCAAATGCGGCGAGACCGTCTCCCCACAAGGTTCCTTGAACACAGATGTCAGCATGCCGATTACCATTCTTGGTGCAAATTCAGATACCCGGTATCTCGTGCTTGAAATGGGTATGCGGGGGCTTGGTCATATTGAGTCTCTTGCGTCAATCGCCGTCCCTGACATTGGGGTCGTTACAAATGTTGGCAGTGCCCACATGGAGCTTCTGGGCAGCACGCAGGCAATCGCACAAGCCAAAGGCGAGCTGATTAGGTCGCTGAGCCCTACTGCAACAGCAATACTTAATGCCGACGATTTCTACGTTGCGCAAATGGCGGAATCGACCGATGCCAATGTCGTCACTTTTGGTGAATCGGTACAGAGTGATTTTTGTGCCACCGATGTCAGGCTTGATTCGAATGCAACTTCGAATTACACGTTAAAACACGGTTCCCATGCCGAAGCCGTTCGCGTCCAATTGCGCGGTGAGCACAATGTGAGTAATTCATTGGCCGCTATTTCTGCCGTGGTTGTGGCGGGGGTGCCCATCTCCCGCGCATGTGAGTTACTCGGTGAAATCGATCACGTGAGCAAGTGGCGGATGGAAGTTACAGAGACGGTGGCAGGCATCACGGTAATCAACGATTCCTACAATGCGAATCCTGAGTCCATGCGTGCCGCCTTGAAGACTTTGGCGAACATGGCTGCCGGGCGCCGGACTTGGGCAGTGCTTGGCCCAATGCTGGAATTGGGCCCTTCGGCTCTTGAGGAACACGATTCCCTCGGGCGACTAGCCGTTCGACTCGATATTTCTCATTTATTGTGTGTTGGCACACAGATGAAAATAACGCACCTTGCGGCATCCCAAGAAGGGTCATGGGGTGATGAATCTCATTGGGTCGAAACCGTGGACCAGGCAATTGATTTTCTTCGAGAGCAGTTGCGTTCAGGAGATATCGTTTTGATCAAAGCCTCTCGATCCATTGGCCTTGACCGCGTGGCAGAAGCCCTGATCACTGGGGATCTCAGTAAGGTCACAGGCGGTCCGGCATTTAATTCTTCGACAGATAACGCTGTTGAGTCTGATCCACCAGAGGGAGGCAACTCATGAGGCTCGTTGTGATTGCTGGCGCAATCGCTACCCTCATTTCCTTTCTGGGTACGCCGCTATTGATCAATTTCCTGCGTAAGCATGGTTATTCTCAAGCTATTCGCGCCTCGAGCGAAGGTGAGTTGTATCCGGCGCATGAAGGCAAAAGAGGTACTCCATCCATGGGCGGAGTTGCCATTCTTGTGGCCGTGTTGGGTGGGTATTTCCTCACGCACCTCATTACCTGGCGCCCAGTTTCCGCTTCCGCCCTTCTAGTGCTCTATTTAATGGTTGGGCTTGGGCTCGTCGGCATGGCCGATGACTATCTCAAGATATTCAAGCAACGCAGCACCGGCCTGAGAGCACGAACCAAACTCATTGGTCAAGCCGTGGTTGCATTTTCTTTCGCCTACCTCTCTGTTCAATTTCCTGATGAAGCAGGAAACACCGCGGCTTCGATGGCCATTTCGTTTGTGCGCGACACCTCAATCGTGCTGCCATTGGGTTTATTTCTGCTGTGGGTCTGGTTTCTTGTAACGGCGACAACAAATGGAGTCAATCTGACGGACGGACTTGATGGACTCGCTGTAGGTGCAGCCATCATGAGTTTTCTCGCATACGTTTTGCTCGCTATTTGGCAGTACGGCCAGAACTGCGCATTTGAAGTCACCGAGTTTTGCTACAACACGCAAAACCCACTCGATCTGGCAATGGTGGCAGCGGCGACGGCTGGTGCAAGCTTTGGATTCCTTTGGTTTAACACCGCCCCCGCGCGAATTTTCATGGGTGACACGGGCTCCCTTGCTTTGGGTGGCGGAATTGCAGGGCTTGCGATCCTCACTCGGACCGAGTTGCTTCTCCCGTTGATAGCAGGATTGTTCTTAATAACGACGCTCTCAGTGATTGCTCAGGTTGGATCATTTAAATTGACTGGAAAAAGAGTATTTCGCATGGCTCCATTGCACCATCATTTTGAAATGCTCGGCTGGCCGGAGATTCAAATTGTTGTTCGTTTTTGGATTATTCAAGGCCTTTGCATTGGCGCAGGTTTAACAATTTTCTATGCCGAATGGGTTCGTGCATGAGTGTTGAGTCACCCGTCACGAGCCTTACCCGCGATTCCGATTGGACAGGCCTACGAGTTGGGGTTCTTGGGATCGGTATCGCCGGATTTTCGTGTGCGGATGCCCTCATGCAGTTGGGCGCTTCGGTCTCCATTATTGATTCTCAAAATGCTGAGAAACAGCAAGAGCGATCTGGGATTTTGGGGTCTCTCGGCGCGCAAGTTTTTCTTGGTGTCGCGGAACTACCTGACCAGCGTTTAGACCTGATTATCACTTCTCCAGGTCTTGAACCCCACCATATTTTTCATGATCAAGCGTTTCAACGTGGAATCCCGGTTTGGGGTGAACTGGAGTTGGCTTGGCGGTTACGTTCGCGTTCAAACGCTGCCCAATGGTTGTGCATTACTGGTACCAACGGTAAAACGACAACTACTCTCATGCTTGAATCCATGCTTCGAGCAAGTGGATATCGCACGGTGGCGGCCGGAAACATTGGGAATTCCCTTGTCGATGTTGTGATGCATGATGAACTTGATGCAATTGCCATAGAAGTGGGTGCACCACAACTCCCATTTGTTCACAGCATGAGTCCATTCGCATCGGTGTGTTTGAATCTCGCGCCTGATCATGTGGATCACTTTGCGGGCTTTGATGCATATGCGGAAACCAAAGCCAGGATTTACACGAACACCCAGTGTGCAGCCATCTACAACGACGCTGATCCTCGGACCATTGAGATGGTGGAAAATGCCGACGTCATTGAAGGGGCGCGTGCCATTGGATTCACTTTGGGCATTCCCGGTTTAAGCATGCTCGGAGTCGTTGACGGAGCGCTCGTTGATCGAGCTTTCATTCCCAATCGTCGAGATGCTGCCCAGGAACTTGCCCTCGTTTCAGATATTCACCCATCGGCTGCTCACAACACTCAGAATGCACTGGCAGCGGCCGGACTTGCGCGCGCATTTGGAACCTCCCGCGAGGAGCCAGGGGCCTCAGCTTCGGTGGACGCAGGAGGAGTGACGCCGAGCGCGATTCGAACCGGTCTCCAGGAATTTGAACCTGCGGGCCATCGCATTGCTCTCGTGCGGGAACTTGACGGAGTCGTTTATGTGGATGATTCCAAGGCCACCAATGCTCACGCTGCCGAGACATCTTTGATGAATTATTCATCAGTTATTTGGATCGCGGGAGGTCTGGCCAAAGGGCAAAATTTTGATGATTTGGTGCGCCAAACGGGAGATCGGATCAAAGCCGCCATCCTTATGGGTACAGACGCCCCGCTGATCGAGGAAGCATTAACTCGACACGCATCAAATGTCCCAATAATCACACTGGCCACTAGAGAAACTAGTGCCATGAGGCAAGCCGTGGAAATTGCGCACGCGAGGGCCATGCCTGGGGACACCGTCCTACTTGCCCCGGGGTGCGCCTCATGGGACATGTTCACCGATTACGCACATCGTGGCGACGCATTTTGCCAGGCAGTTGTGAGCCTTGAAAGCACAACGCTCGGTGGTGGAAATTAATTCATGAGCACCAAGTTGCACATTCCCCGTTTGGGCAAGCGCCGTGCCGGCAAAACTGATCTCACCATCTCTGAAAAATTCGACAACTCGCGAGTTGGTTTGTTATTGAATCATCCGCTCAGCACCTATTACCTGATCATGGGTGCCACAATGCTTTTGCTGGGTCTGGGACTTGTAATGGTACTTTCGGCGTCAACCATTGAAAGTGTTCGAATTTATGGCTCTGCTTACACTCTAGTTCAACGCCAAGCACTTTTTGCTGTAGGTGGAGTTATTGCACTGGTCTTGGCAGCACGAACATCTATCCAGTTTTGGCGACACACAGCGTGGGCATTCCTAGCGCTTGCCTTCACTTTGCTGATACTGGTCCTCATCATCGGCGTTGAGGTCGCGGGGCAAAGAAACTGGATCGACATTTTCGGGCCATTTCGGTTGCAGCCCAGTGAGTTTGCCAAGTTGGCATTGATTATTTGGGGTGCCGAAGTCCTGTCACGAAAGGACAGGAGAACCCCAACCTGGTCGAATGTGCTCATCCCAGTGGTACCGGTCGCAGGTCTCATGATGATCTTGGTGCTTTTAGAGGGCGACTTTGGAAACACCCTGATGCTCGCGGCCATTCTCTGCGGGATCCTCTTTGCGGCGGGAGTGCCATTCCGATTATTTGCTCTGTTTGGTGGCTTTGGACTCATTGCCGTGTGGCTCCTCACTCTGGCTGCGCCCTATCGCATGGAACGCATCACCACTTGGCTTAATCCGGATGCAGACAGGCTTGGGTTCGGATGGCAAGTGACCCAAGGCCAATACGCACTTGGCACGGGTGGCATCTGGGGTGTCGGACTAGGTGCGAGCAGGGAAAAGTGGGGTTCACTACCCGAGGCTCACACCGACTTCATTTTCCCTGTCATCGGTGAGGAACTCGGATTGATCGGGACTTTTGCGGTCCTCACGCTCTTTGCTGTTTTGGCATTTGCAATTTTCCGACTTAGTCGAAACTCTGTGGAACCTTTTGTGAGACTTGCCGCAGCAGGTGTTGGTTCCTGGATTGTCATACAAGCTGTGATCAACATCGGAGCCGTTCTGGGGCTCCTTCCTGTCACTGGAGTCCCTTTGCCCCTCGTCTCCTACGGCGGGTCATCCTTGGTCCCGACTCTCATAGCAATAGGAATGCTCCTGGCCTGTGCGCGTAATGAGCCAGGCGCCCGCAAAGCGCTGAGACGCCGTGCTACCGCGGCGGCAATGCGCAGGCGGTAACCCATGCATGTTGTCCTGGCTGCTGGTGGAACAGCGGGTCACATTTACCCAGCCCTCAATACAGCTCGAGCAATTCAGTCGGTGGACCCGACTGTTCGGTGCACCATATTAGGAACAGACCGAGGTTTGGACCGTGAACTGGTTCCTGGAAGCGGATTCGAATTAGTCACGATTCCAGCCGTTCCGTTTCCTCGGAAACCCAACCTGGCCGCGTTGCGTTTCCCCGTGCAAATGTCGAAATCTGTGCGAGCGGCGAAGTCATTTTTTCGTTCTCAGTCAGTTGACGTTGTTGTTGGTTTTGGCGGTTATGCGAGTGCACCGGCATATTTGGCGGCAAGATCACTCAAGATTCCCATCATTGTTCACGAAGCAAACTCAACTGCAGGACTTGCCAATCGCCTTGGAGCGCGGTTTACAAGAGAAGTGGCATTGAACTATCCCGATGTCATCCCTGGGGGAAAGACGATTGGAATGCCTCTTTCACGTCAAATTTCTGACCTCAATCGAAGTCAACTCAGAGCTGCAGCTCGCGAACACTTTAACCTCCCACTTTCCGGGCCGGTACTTCTCATTTTCGGAGGCTCGCAAGGAGCACATGCGATCAACGCCGCAGTCACGGAAGCAGTTCCCGAATTACTTGCACGCGGCATCAGCATTTTGCACGCGGTTGGAACCCACAACGAATTGCCCAGAATTCCGGCCAGTGATGGCCCCGCGGTGTACAGACCGGTGCCGTACATCGCATCCATGGACTTGGCGTACTCAGCGGCTGATTTCTCAATCAATAGAGCGGGTGCAATGACTGTTGCTGAGGTTGCTGCCGTCGGCATGCCCAGCGCATTTATCCCATTGCCCATTGGGAATGGTGAACAGGAACGAAATGCGCGGGCGCTAATTGAGCATGGAGCGGCGATCATGTGCTCAAATCAGAATTTCAACTCTGACTGGATAGTGTCAAACATCGCAGAACTCATGATTAGCCCATCTCGACTCGAATCAATGTCTGTATCAACTCGGGCATTCGGACGCCGTGGCGCTGCAGCCGAATTAGCGCGCTGGGCGTTAGCGTTTGATAGTCCTCAGAAAGGTCCCATAAGTCAATGAACAGTTCACACCCCGCGACCCCAATCGGCGAACTTGGGCGCACACACATTGTTGGAGTTGGTGGTGCCGGAATGTCGGGCATAGCTCGAATTCTGGCCGCGCGCGGAGTACAGGTTTCTGGTTGTGATGCTAAAGACTCGCGCAGGCTCGCTGCACTTCGAGCAGTCGGAGTGTCGGCGAATGTCGGACACGATCAAACCCACCTTGATGGAATTGACACCCTCATTGTTTCAACGGCAATTCCGCAGTCCCATGTCGAACGCGTAGGGGCAAATGAACAGGGAATCCCCATTTTGAGCCGAGCGCAGGCTCTGGCTTCTATCATGCATGGATTTACCGGCATCGCAATCACAGGAACCCACGGCAAGACCACGACAACGTCTATGTTCACCGTTGCATTGCAGCATTGTGGAGTTGACCCCTCATTCGCCATCGGCAGTGAGTTGAATGAGTCCGGTGCCAATGCACATCTAGGGTCGGGCGATATTTTTGTTGTAGAAGCTGATGAAAGCGATGGGGCGTTTCTTTATTTGGAACCCAAAATAGCCATAGTCACGAACGTTGAGCCAGATCACCTCGATCACTGGGGGACCTTCGATGCAATTGAGAATGCATTTGTGGAGTTTGCTCAAGGAGTGGGTTCGCGGGGTGGATTCGTGGTGGTCTGCGCCGACGATCCAGGCGCGATGCGCATGGCACAGCGTGCAATTTCGCTAGGAGTGGAAGTCCGAACCTATGGTGAATCTGATGACGCTGACTATCGAATGATCGATGCGCGTGCGAACGACATGGGATGGGAATTTGACACAGTCCATGACGGAGTTCGTCAGGGGCTGATTCATTTACAAGTGCCCGGAATTCATAATGCACTCAACGCACAAGCAGTTTTGGTCGCGATGCTGGGGCTGGGTTATCCAGCCACGCAAATTCGAGTTGGGCTTGAGGCTTTTAGCGGCACACGTAGGCGATTTGACTTCAAAGGAAATATCGGTGGCGTCCGTGTATACGACGACTACGCTCATCACCCCACGGAAATTTCAGCGACGCTGACCGCGGCGCGAGAAGTGGTGGGAGAGGGCAAGCTGATCGTTGCATTCCAAGCCCACCACTATTACCGAACCGCGATGTTTACCAAGGAGTTCGGCGAGGCCCTTGGGCTCGCTGACAAGGTCGTTGTTCTAGAGGTTTTTGCACCGGGTGAACAACCAATCCCGGGTGCGAGTGGACAAACCATGGCGAGCAATGTTCCTCTCGATCCCGACCAGGTGATTTTTGAGCCTTCCTGGTCAGCCGTCGCTGGACACTTGGTCGCTGGAGCGCAATCGGGTGACATTGTCATGACACTGGGCGCTGGCGATATAGGCCTCATTGCTGCCGAGGTGGTTGAGCTGCTCAGAGATCAGCAAGATTCTCCAGGTGCTTGATTGACATGATTACCACCAAGTTAAGAAAGGCTAGTTCCCCCTCTGATGCGGACGCGGTAACCGACGGTCACGACTCCTTTGAGGCTTATGTTCTCAAGAAAAAGCGGAAAAAACTGTGGTGGGTTGTGGTTCCATTAATCGTGATTGCCTCGGTTGCTCTCGTTTGGGCCGTGTGGTTTTCATCGATATTTGCCATTGATCAGGTGCGAGCAGTTTCTACCGATGGTGGCAGTCTCGCCGATGCCCAAGTGGCTGAAGTCATTCGGACGGCGGCGCTCATCCAGGGCGAACCCATTGCCTGGGTTGATGCGGGTGGCGCAGCGCAGGCTGTTGCCAACTTATCGTGGGTTGATTCGGTCGAGGTGCGTCGAGGGTGGCCCAATGAGGTTGTTATCGCGGTGACACCTCGCGAGGCCGTTGCCAGAGTTGTTGTGCAGGGAACAAACTTTGCCGTTGATACTTCGGGTGTTGTATTTGACTTACCCACCGCAGATGCTGCCACGCTGAAGGGCCTACCCCGAGTGAATGCAGAAGGCGATGCACTTGTCGCTGCGGTACAGGTGTACCAATCATTGCCCGAATCAATTCGCACCAAGGTCGCGGCAATGGATGCAGCTTCGCGAGACGGCGTCGAGCTAACGCTTAGGTCAGGTTCTACAGTTCGCTGGGGCAGCTCGGATGAACCCGAATTTAAGTCTCAAGTACTAGAAGCGTTACTCACTCGCAGGGCAGAAATTTACGATGTCAGTGCACCTGAACTGCCCACAACGACTAATGAAAAGGGCCCAAAAAAATCCTAAGGGTCCCAGACACGCGGAATAATGATTCACTGCGAGACTCATTTATAGGGGAAAACGTACCTTTTTTGAAAAAAATCTAAAAATTTGGCCATCTCGCCTTGCGCTTTGGTAGTTGGAACCCTTAAGGTCCGCGCGGCCATGAGCGAACCAATTGCTCAGCCTCTTGTTGAGGTTGAGGGTTTGTGGCTGAGGAGTTCGGTGGACCCCCTTCCACCGACATGAACGGAAAAGGAGAGCGGCCGTGGCGGCTCCACAGAACTATTTGGCAGTAATCAAGGTTGTAGGCATCGGTGGCGGTGGCGTAAACGCCGTTAACCGAATGATCGAGGTAGGCCTGAAAGGCGTTGAGTTCATCGCAATCAACACCGACGCCCAGGCCCTTCTGATGAGTGACGCGGACGTCAAGCTCGACATAGGTCGCGAACTCACCAGAGGACTCGGTGCCGGCGCTAACCCCGAGGTGGGTAAGAAGGCGGCTGAGGACCATCTTGAGGAGATCGAGGAAGTACTTCGCGGCGCTGACATGGTCTTTGTGACTGCAGGAGAGGGTGGTGGCACCGGTACAGGTGGCGCACCCGTTGTTGCCAAGATCGCTCGCTCGCTGGGCGCACTCACCATCGGTGTGGTGACCCGACCATTTGGCTTTGAAGGTCGCAGGCGTCAAGCCCAGGCTGACCAAGGTGTTGAGGATCTCCGTGCCGAGGTCGACACGCTCATTGTTATTCCTAATGACAGGTTGCTTTCATTGGCTGATCGCGAGATTTCAGTCATTGACGCATTCCGCCAGGCAGACCACGTGTTGCTGCAGGGTGTCAGTGGGATCACAGACTTGATCACCACCCCAGGCCTCATCAACCTCGACTTTGCTGACGTGAAGAGTGTCATGCACTCTGCTGGCTCAGCATTGATGGGCATTGGCTCCGCCCGCGGTGAAGACCGTGCGATGCAGGCTGCTGAGAAGGCGATCTCGAGCCCACTGCTCGAGGCTGGGATTGATGGAGCGCACGGCGTGCTGTTGTCTATTTCAGGTGGTAGCGATCTTGGTCTGTTCGAGATCAATGAGGCGGCACGGCTCGTGGCTGATGCTGCTCATCCTGATGCGAACATCATTTTCGGTGCCGTCATCGACGACACATTGGGCGATGAAGTCCGGGTCACCGTCATTGCTGCCGGATTCGATGGCGGAGAACCTCCTGCCAAAAAGAGTTCGGCGCGCATGGCTGATGAGTTCGTCGTTACGGGTGAGATCCCGGCTGTTGGGCGCGGTGTTCAGC
>JBDQMZ010000185.1:0-4715 GCA_040261955.1 Candidatus Nanopelagicales bacterium | reverse complement strand
GTTCACTCCCTTGGGTCCAACATCCATCCAGGCGACATCGGCAATTCCAAACACAACAGAGTGGAAGCCAAGTGACTGAGCAACTTCAGCGAAACCGCGGGTTGTTTGACTTTCGCTGCGAACAACGAGTCTTACAACGGGATCCTTGGAAAGATCCTCGATCGGGACCTGCCGAATTGTGAGGCCAAGTGGTCCGGTGTCAAAAAGATGCGTGGTGAGAAAATCACCATGGAGGTCCTCGACCGCAAAGACAGCATCAGGCACGAGATGCATGAGTTCACTGAGTGCTTGCGTGGGATCAAAGGTGATGGCCTCAAGGGTCTTTCGGGTTTCAACCGAGGAGAGCACGCACCCGTTACTCGTGACCACGAGGTCATCGATCCCGACGGCGCGCGCGATGGGAAACGTGGTGCTGCTGGACCGACCGGTTGCGAGTGTGACTTTGATGCCGGCGTCCTGCACGCGTTCAATTGCATCAACCACAACTCCCGGGACACTGCCCAGGTGCTGCACAACCGTGTCATCGATATCGAGGGCAATAAGTTCGGGGCGCCAATCGATTGGCAGTGGTTCGCCAGCTTGGTGAACGGGTACGGGTGATTCGTCGCGACGATCACGAGCGACATAAGCCATTACTTGCTCGCAGATTTGGTCACGGGAGCGGTCAACGTGGTGATTCCGCCAAGGAATGGTTGCAGCGCGAGTGGCACATTGACCGAGCCATCGGGATTCTGGTGGTTCTCAAGAATTGCAACAATTATTCGCGGCATCGCGCACAGCGTTCCATTCAGAGTTGCCAGTGGTCGCGTGCCGTTGTCATCGCGCATGCGGACTTTGAGTCGGCGTGCTTGGAACTCCGTGGTGTTTGAGGTTGACGTCACCTCGCGGTACTTGCCCTGGGTGGGAATCCACGCCTCAATGTCAAACTTACGAGCGGCGCTGGACCCTAGGTCGCCTGTTGCGACATCAATCACGCGGTAAGGAATCTCGAGTGCGTTGATAAAGTCTTTTTCCCATTGCAGCAGGCGCTCATGCTCTGCTTGGGCATCCGCGGGATCGCAGTAAACAAACATTTCTACTTTGTCGAATTGGTGCACGCGAATAATTCCAGTGGTGTCGCGGCCGGATGCCCCAGCTTCACGGCGGAAACAACTTGACCAACCTGCATAACGCAATGGCAATTCACTCCCGGGAATGATTTCATCCGAGTGATAGGCGGCGAGGGGGACTTCACTCGTTCCCACCAAATACATGTCATCGGATTCAACGCGGTAAACATTCTCGGCCGCCTGACCGAGAAAACCGGTGCCTTCCATTGCACTGGGCAGGACAAGTGCGGGAGTAATCATGGGAATAAACCCATTGGCCTGCGCTTGTGCCATGGCCAGGTTGAGTAATGCAAACTCGAGCATCGCACCGTGACCGGTGAGGAAATAGAAACGCGAACCGGAAACTTTTGCACCGCGCTCGGTATCAATGGCCTTGAGACCTTGACCAATGGTCAGGTGATCCTTTGGTTCAAAGCCCTCGGCAGCGAAATCGCGCGGTGTGCCCACGGTCTCCAACAGGGTGAAGTCCTCCTCGCCACCAACAGGGGACCGAAGGTCGACCAGGTTCGAAACCTGCAGCCAGAGGTTTTCCACCTCACGTGCTTTGTCATCGGCTTTGGTCTCGGCTGCCTTCACTTCAGCAGCCAGGGTGCTCGCTCGCTCCATCAACTGATCAACCTGCTGCTGCAACTCGGGGCTGGGGTTCTTTTTGAGCTGCCCCTGCAGAGGGCCAATCTCCTTGCTCAGGGTTTTTTGGGAATTGCGGAGTTCATCGAAAATTCTTTGTTCGTCGCGGGCCGCAATATCGGCCTGCACGAGCAGGTCAACGACCGCGGTGTCCTCACCCCGGCGGCGCTGGGATTCACGGATTACCTCGGGGTCATTGCGCAGGATTTGTGGGTCAATCACCCCCCAAACCTACCGTGAGGCAGGTTTGAGGGATCCGGGCTGGCATTTGTTCACTTTCATGTGGCATAGTTCCTTCACTTTGCCTCGAGCGCCTGGCTCGAGGTCCTTTGTTGGAGAGGACCTTCATTGGACTACAACTGGTTAACACCGAAAGCTCAAGCTCGACCCGCAGGGGAAAAAGGCTGGGGCTCGTTTGTTATTGAACGCATTTCCCAAGGTGAGACCGTTGCTGCTTTTGGCGGCTGGGTTGTTGACCGCGCAACATTGTCGGGCATGTCAGAAGACCGACAGGGCCGCTCCATTCAAATTGATCACGAGCTGTACTTGGTGTCGAGCGATACCCCTGAACCAGGTGACATGCTCAATCACGCATGCGAACCCAACTGCGGACTGGTCGGGTCACAGGTGCTCGTCGCAATGCGCGATATCGAACCGGGTGAAGAACTCTCATTTGACTACGCCATGTGTGATGCGAGTGACTACGACGAGTTCCATTGTCTCTGCGAACTCGCGACTTGCCGCGGCATTGTCACGGGAAGTGACTGGCGCAAACCAGAGTTACAAGAAAAGTATGCGGGTTACTTCTCGCCGTACTTGAACAGGCGCATTGCAGCGCTTGTTTAAAACTACGAGTTAGCGAACCTGCAAGACAACTTTTCCTGTTGCTTCACCGTTCTCAAGGAGTTGTTGTGCAGCAGCTGCCTGCTCGATCGGCATGATTCGATCAATGATTGGCTTGATTGTTCCGTCAGTGATCCACGGCCAAATTACTTTTTCCACCTCACGGCAGATCGCAGCTTTTTCGTTATCAGGACGCGCGCGTAACGATGTCGCTGAAATGGTGACGTTCTTGCGCAGTGCTTGCAGAATGTTGAATTCTGTTGTCGCGCCGCCTTGGGTGCCAATGATGACCATGCGTCCATTGCGCTTGAGCGCCTCAATGTTGCGCTCAAAGTACACGGCACCCATGTTGTCAAGGATTGCATCAACGCCACCGAGTTCCTTGGAAACAACCTCGACAAAATCTGCATCGTTGTAATTGATGAGTACATCAGCACCGAGTGCTGCACATGTATTCAGCTTTGCCTGACTGCCCGCGGTCACCACAACTTTGGCGCCCATTGCTTTGGCCACCTGAATGGCCATGGTGCCAATGCCCGAGCCGCCACCGTGAATCAGAATGCTTTCGCCTTCACGCAGGTTGAGCACCCACTTCAGATTGCTCCACACAGTGCAGGCAACCTCGGGGAGTGCACCGGCATCGAGCAGGCTGACACCTTCGGGCACCGTCATGACCTGGCCAACGGGAACAGCGACTTTTTGTGCGTAGCCGCCACCGGGGAGCAGTGCGGTGACGCGCTCACCAATTCGATCGAGAGTCAGCGCTGCGCCCACACTGACAATTGTTCCCGAGCACTCGAGTCCAAGGACCTCACTGGCGCCAGGAGGTGGCGGATAGTGACCTTGGCGTTGCAGAATGTCAGCGCGGTTGACTGCCGTAGCGGTGACGTCAATGATGACCTCGCCTGGTTCGGGGCGTGGATCTGGCACTTTGGTCCACTCGAGAGTTTCTGGTCCTCCTGCTGCCTTTTGGGTGATGGCAAACATCAGGCCTCCTCTTTGTTGTATTTAATAACGACTAAGCGATCGCCGCGTTCCAGTAGTCGAATACTTTCAGAATAGAACCGGTGGGTCACGCCATTACGAATTACGGCGAGAACTATTTGACCGCGGATGTCGAGTTCTGCAGGCGAGAGACCCAATTCGTCCTTATTGATTTCCCGTTCGGTGACCTCAAGACCGCGGGAGGAATCCAGAAGGTCTTCCATCAAGGCGCCAGCTTCGGAGCTAATGACAGAAAGTCCCATCAAGCGTCCTGCGGACTCAGCGGTAGGAATAACACTGTTGGCACCCGACTGACGGAGAATGTCCGCGTTCTGTGACTCGCGAACTGCAGCAATGATTTTGCATTCGGGCTTTGCAAGTCTGCGCGCGGTCAACGTCACCAACACGCTGGTGTCATCCTCATCCGTTGCAACGATAACTTGGCCAGCTTTTTCGATTGAGACATCCTTAAGAACTTCTTCGCTGCGAGCGTCACCGTTGATCGCAACCAGGCCATCGCGCGTTGCCTGTTCACAGGACTCGTGATCAGGGGAGACAACAATGATGGTGTTCTTGACGTAACCGGCATCCACGAGTGACTTGCCAGCGCTGCGGCCCTTCACTCCGTACCCGATGATGATCGTGTGGTTGTTCACGTGTTTCCTCCATTGACGGGAGCGGATTTCATTACGAGTCTTTCGGGTAAGTACCTCAACGGTGGTTCCGACCAAAACAATCAGGAACAGAAAACGCAGCGGCGTAACAACGAGAGTGTTGATGAGTCGAGAGGACTCACAAATGGGAACGATGTCGCCGTAACCTGTTGTTGAAAGAGTCACTGTTGCGTAATAGAACGCGTCGATCCAACTGAGTGGACCTTCCATGCCGTTGTCGATATAACAGTCACGCTCGAAATAGACCACGGCAGCGGTGATGACAAGCGCCATGAGGGCGATGAACAACCTCAGGGTCATGTTGGTGAACGGGCTCATGCGGCGACCCGCAAACAACAAAGTTCGCTGAATGCCGCCGGCGGAGTCGTCGTCGAGGAGGTCGTCGCTGTGACGACGATGATTACTTGCCACGATCCCGAACTATCAAGACTCCGACAACTCCCATTCCCACGAGTGCAATCATGCCAGCAATGATGCT
>JBDQMZ010000184.1:0-13649 GCA_040261955.1 Candidatus Nanopelagicales bacterium | reverse complement strand
GGCCCGCAGCTGAAATCGCGGGTGAGATTGACATGAGCGCTGCACAGGCTCTGGCGAGAGCCGGCGTCACCGGTGCCTTTTACTCAGAAATCATTCGTCCTTTCCTTGCCGGAGTTTTTTTGGACAGTGATTTAAGCACCTCGCGCCGCTTCATGGACCTGGTGCTTAAAAGTTTCCTTCGCGGGACTCCCTCAGTACCTGCCGGTGGCATGCAAGCCATCCCAGACCAAATATTTCACGCCCTACCAACCGATTCGGTGCACTTCAACTCCCCCGTGGAGGCCGTCACAGAGAATTCAGTGACAATTCGCGGGACGCGGCATCAAGCAAAAGTCGTCATCATGGCAACAGACTCCAGCGCGGCACAGGAACTGGTCGGTCTGCCCACTCCCGCGTGGCACTCGGTAACAACGTGGTACCACCTGGCCCCGCTGCAAGAGCTCATTGGATCCAAGCCCGTCTTAATCGTGAACGGTGGTGGTGCGGGTCCACTCATTAACAGCGTGGTCATGACCAATGCTGCGCCCGAGTACGCCCCGGGATATTCACTGATGTCCAGTTCTGCCATTGGCATTCATCCGCGAGACACCGATTTGGCACCTCACCTGAAGGCAATGTACGGCGTTGACACTTCATCTTGGGAACTCATTGGTCACTACCCGATCGCACACGCATTGCCCGCAATGAATCCGCCTCATCCTGTAAGGCAACCCACACTTCATGGCAGCGTGTATCTGGCCGGTGATTACCGTGCGACGTCCAGCATCCAAGGGGCTATGGTGAGTGGCAGAAGGGCAGCAGATTCGGTCATTAGGAAGCTCCATGGGCACCCTGATGACGGCACACCCCACGAAGGGCGCGTTCATGTCACAGCTTGAAGTGATCCACCTGGGATCTAACGTTGACTACCAAATCGCCTGGGACATGCAGCGCGAAATTCATGCTGAAGTTGTCGCCGGATCACGGCCTGACACCGTTCTTCTCTTGGAACATTCATCCGTGTACACAGCGGGCAAGCGCACAGAGTTGCATGAGCGCCCGCTCGATGGAACACCCGTGGTTGACGTCGATCGCGGTGGGAAAATCACATGGCATGGTCCTGGCCAAATTGTCGGTTACCCCATTGTCCGCCTCCCCGATCCCATCGACGTTGTGGCGCATGTTCGCCGAATCGAGGACATGCTGATCAATGTATGTGCAAATTTTGGTGTTGAATCAGAACAGGTCGAAGGGCGCAGTGGCGTGTGGGTTACATCCCCGCTGCCAGCTCGAAAGGTTGCCGCAATCGGCATTCGAGTTTCCCAAGGCGTAACGCTGCACGGATTCGCATTGAACTGCAACAACTCCCTCGAGGCTTTCCATGCCATAGTTCCATGTGGCATCACTGATGCCACCGTGACAACATTGAGCGCGGAAGTAGGCCGAGAAATCACCACCAAAGAAGTTCTCCCCACGCTCCAGGAGCACCTCGTTGAATTGCTCAGGGACCCCGCTTCAATCAGTAAAGGAAACTCATGAGTTCGGACACGGTATACACCGGCACCAACCCCGATGGGCGCAAGCTGCTGCGCATTGAGGCGCGTAATGCAGAAGTTCCCATTGAGCGAAAGCCACCCTGGATTCGCACCACCATGAAAACGGGACCTGCCTACACAGAGATTCGTAATCTCGTTGCCAGTGAAGGTCTGCACACCGTGTGCCAAGAAGCCGGTTGTCCCAATATTTACGAGTGCTGGGAAGACCGTGAGGCAACGTTCCTCATTGGCGGAGAGCAATGCACCAGACGCTGCGACTTTTGTCAGATTGATACAGGCAAACCCGAGCCGCTCGACATGGATGAACCCAGGCGCGTGGCGGAGTCAGTTCAAACAATGGGACTCAATTACGCAACCGTGACAGGCGTCGCTCGTGATGATCTCCCCGATGAAGGCTCGTGGCTTTACGCCGAGACAATTCGCTTGATCAAAGAACTCAACCCTGATACTGGCGTTGAGGTTCTGATCCCTGATTTCTCTGCCAACCCTGATCTCTTGAAAATCGTTTTTGATACCCGCCCTGAAGTTCTCGCCCATAACGTGGAGACCGTTCCTCGAATTTTTAAGCGAATTCGCCCCGCCTTCACCTACGAACGCAGCCTCAATGTCATTACCCAGGCACGGGACGCCGGTCTGGTGACCAAGAGCAACTTGATTCTCGGCATGGGCGAGGAAGCAGAGGAAATTGATCAAGCACTCATTGACCTCCATCAAGCTGGATGTGACCTGATCACCATCACCCAGTACCTGCGTCCATCAAAACTGCACCATCCCGTAACTCGCTGGGCACCTCCTGAGGAGTTCGTGCATTGGGACAAACGAGCCACCGAGATTGGCTTTGCAGGAGTCATGAGCGGTCCGCTTGTGCGTTCGAGTTACCGCGCTGGTCGCTTATATGCACAGGCAAAGGCACTCAGGGAACAAATCAACACATGAGTCCCACTATCAACGCATTGCACGTATGGCCTGAGGACCAGCAGTTCCCCTCTCCCGTAAATTCCATCACCCTTGAATGGGGTGGCATTCCTGGGGATCGCCATTTTGGCGAAACCATGGCATCAAATTCACGGGAGAAACATGCTTTTGAGCGTGGAACAACAATCCGCAACTACCGACAAATCTCTATTGTTGATTCAGCCGAACTAGCAACCATTGCACGCAACATGGATCTGCAGGAAATAGTCCCCGGCACAATCGCCGACAACATTTGCATTGAGGGCATCCCTGAACTCACTGCGCTCCCACTCATGACACGGTTGATGTTTCCCAGTGGAGCGAGCATCATGACCGGTGGTGAAAACAACCCTTGCACCATTGCGGGCACCATGGTGGGTGAGCGCTATGGCACCCAGCCCCACGCATTCCCCAAAGCCGCCATGCACCTTCGCGGCATAACCGGTTGGGTTGAACGTCCCGGCATTATTCGCCTCGGAGATTCCATCAAGGTTGTCACGCTTCGCTAGCACGCACGATCCCCGCACCTTCTGATGCGTTTCTCCCGCGCAAGGTGCTCTCCTCTAGGCTGACCCCGTGGCTAAAGGCAGATTCAGACAGGGACTCTCATCCATCATCCAAAACTGGAAGATGACCTCTCAGACCTTCCCATTCCTGTGGGCAGAGGTCCTCGGTGTCTTCATTGTTTCTGCCGCCGTTGTGGCAGCACCCGTGTGGATTCTGCTCAACCCTTTCACCTCAATTCTTGTTGGAATTCCAGTTGGACTGCTGGTTGGCACCTATTGGTTCAGTCGCCGCGCGATGACCGCCGCGTACTCCTCGATTGAAGGCCAGCCTGGCGCCGCAGCCGCAGTGATTCAGTCGATTCGTGGCAATAAATGGGCTGTCACCCCTGCGGTGGCAATCAACAAGAGCCAAGACATGGTTTCTCGGGTGATTGGTAAGCCAGGTGTCATCTTGATCTCAGAAGGTCCGGGAAACCGCGTCACCCAGTTGTTGATTAATGAGCGCAAGAAAACCGCTCGATGGGTTCCTGACATTCCTATCTATGAAATCCAGGTCGGGACCGCTGATGACCAGGTGTCACTGAAGTCACTTCAAAAAACACTGAACAAACTTCCCCGCAACCTTCGCGGTGGCGAGATCACTGAGATTCGTCGTCGCCTCGATGCACTCGGTGGTGCTGCGAACGCTCTGCCAATTCCCAAGGGGCCAATGCCCACCAGCGCACGTTCTGTTCGTCGCCCACGCTAGAAAGCCCAGACAGGCAGTTCCTGCCTAATTCACTCTCACGACTTCAGAACCGACAAGTTTGTCATGTAATCCTCTGCCCTGTGAATCGAGAACAAGTGCGGGAATCACGAGAATGATGAGGAATGTGCGTACCGCAATGCGCCACAGTGCCAAGCGTCCTCCATTGATGCCGACAACTTGGAGTTTGAGCAATTTCTGACCAAAGGATGCGGCGATCAGAAAGGTGAAAAGAACAATTTCAAAATAAAAGATGATCACCGTGGCAATCATCGACTCCGGTGAACCGTAAGCAAACTGTCGAAACAGCAAAACTGCCACGCCTAGGCTGGCAAACCAATCAATGCACAGTGCAGCTAACCGCCGGCCAAAACCCGCAGATACTTGCTCCGGAAACATCAGGTCTCGCGGTGTGCTCACGTGATGTCTTTGCGGTTTGTGGTGAAAACGGCTGCAGCAGCAAATACCACGGTGTAGGCGATCAGCAAAAGTGCTGCGGCAGACACACTCAAAGCCTCGGTCCCGCCAATCCCTGAAGTATTCGTTGCCTGCAAGATCGAGTTGAGAGCTCCACCGGGGAGCCATTTGCCCAACCAGTCGACAAAGACAGTGAGCAATGCTTCAACAACAAAGATCCACACCAAAGTGATGACCACTGCAGCAACTTGATTCGTGATCAACGCACCAATGGCGACACCCAAAATTGCATAAAGCACCAATCCGAGGATCGTTCCTCCGAGGATCTCGAAGACAGAGTTCCATTCAATCGGTGCATGCTCCACCGTGGTGAGTAGCAGGGATGCCACCACTACAACTGAAACCCACATAATGACAGCGATGACGAATGCGATGATCGAGTATGCGATCACCTTGGCAAATATCACGGACTGCCTTCGCGGAGTTGCAAGGAATGTCGATGTAATTGTTTGGTTGCGGTATTCACCACTCATAGCGATGATGCCCAAAATAATCACGAAAATCGATGCGCTGCCCGCTGATGAAAAGATGTTTGTCACCGCAGCGGGGACCAAAAGTACGTTGGCGTCTTCAGCTCCCGGTGGACCTGGGGTGAGATACACCCCGAGCACCACCGACAACAAAACAAAGCCCAATGCCGACAGGTTGAGGATCCAGAGAAGTTTGGTAGAGAACGCCTTGCGGAATTCCGATTTCACCAGATTTCTCATTGCGCACCTCCTTCACTCTGGGTCAATCCAAGGAACAGAGCCTCCAGGTCCGGGGTCACTTCCCTGAGTTCATGGAGCTCGACAGCTTCGGTGAAAGCTCGATGGCCGATCTCAGCGGCGCTAACCCCGCTCACAATTAGTTCACCATGCTCCCCTGTTCGCACGGTCCAACCAGGAGTCTCCATGAGTTTGTCAACCGAGGGACCGCGCACAATGACTTCAGCCGGACCACCATCGGAGAGTGACTTGAGAGAGCCTTGATAAACGAGTGATCCCGTGCGAATAATTATCACGTCATCAACCGTTTGCTGGACTTCTGACAGCACATGGCTGGACACGAGAACTGTGATGCCCTGACCCGCCTGATGTTGCAAGAAACTGCGCAACCACGAGATCCCTTCAGGGTCCAAACCATTTGCAGGTTCATCGAGAATCAGAAAACTTGGGCTCCCCAAAAGAGCCACGGCGAGTGCGAGTCTTTGCCGCATGCCGAGTGAATACCCACCCACCTTGCGGTCAGCCGCCTCTGTGAGACCCACGGTGTGGAGGACTTCATCAACTCGGGCATCAGCGATTCCTGCGACAGCCGCGATCATGCGCAGGTGATTGCGAGCCGAACGCGCGGGGTGGAATCCACTTGCCTCGAGAGAGGCACCGACCACGGTGATCGGGTTCTCGATCTCCCGGTATGGCACGCCATCAATCGTGGCGGTGCCCGACGTCTGGCTCACCAGGCCAAGAAGGCAGCGCAATGTGGTCGTCTTGCCCGAGCCATTGGGCCCAAGGAAACCGGTCACCTTGCCCGGAGTGATGCTGAAACTCAGATCCTTGACCGCGGTGACGCCAGATCCAAAGCTCTTGGTCAGATGTGCTACTTCAATGGCCATATTGGCAGTCTACGCGGGCGCAGGCATTCAAAAGGTATGGGCGCAACCGACGCTTGGAGCCATTCGGGCTCACTTGTGTGACATGCGTTAACACGTCGGTAACAAGCGGGATACGCGGTCGATACTCCCCCTATCTAGGCTTAGCCCCGATCACGGAAAAATCCGTCAGATTCTGGCAGTTATCAGGAGGCAGCATGTTCAAGAACAGTTCAGAGGTTCTGGACTTCATCAAGAAGGAAGGCGTCGAATTCGTCGACGTTCGCTTTATGGATCTCCCCGGCGTTATGCAGCACTTCAATGTGCCCGTCGGTTCATTTACTCAGGATGCCTTCGACGATGGCCTCATGTTTGACGGATCCTCGATCCGTGGTTTCCAGGCGATCCACGAATCTGACATGAAGCTCGTGCCAGATCCCTCGACCGCCTACTTGGATCCATTCCGTCCAGCCAAGACGCTGGTCATGAACTTCTCCATTCTTGATCCATTCACTGATGAGCCCTACTCCCGTGATCCACGCAACGTGGCATCCCGTGCAGAGGCCTACTTGGCATCAACGGGAATCGCTGACACCGTCTACTTTGGACCAGAAGCAGAGTTCTATGTCTTTGATGACGTGCGCTTTGAAACAAACCAGCACTCCGGTTACTACTACATTGACTCGGTAGAGGGCGCTTGGAACACCGGTCGCGTTGAAGAAGGCGGCAACCGCGGTTACAAGACCCGCTACAAGGGCGGCTACTTCCCTGTTCCACCGGTAGATCACTTTGCTGACATCCGCGATGACATGGTCACATCACTGCAGCAGGTTGGCCTGAAGGTTGAGCGTTCGCACCATGAAGTTGGTACCGCAGGTCAGGGTGAAATCAACTACACCTTCAACACCCTGCGCAGTTCCGCTGACGATCTCATGAAGTTCAAGTATGTGATCAAGAACGTTGCTTGGGAGCATGGCAAGACCGCAACCTTCATGCCAAAGCCACTCTTCGGTGACAACGGATCAGGCATGCACTGCCACCAGTCACTCTGGCTAGACGGCAAGCCATTGTTTTACGATGAAAACGGCTATGGCGGACTGTCAGACATTGCCCGTTGGTACATCGGTGGCCTGCTTGCTCACGCTCCATCGCTGCTGGCATTCACCAACCCAACTGTGAACAGCTACCACCGCCTGGTTCCTGGCTTCGAGGCTCCAGTAAACCTCGTTTACTCGGCGCGCAACCGCTCTGCGTGCATCCGCATTCCAGTAACAGGTAACTCACCCAAGGCAAAGCGTGTTGAGTTCCGCGTTCCTGACCCATCAAGCAACCCATACCTGGCATTCTCCGCCCAGCTAATGGCCGGCCTTGACGGAATCAAGAACAAGATTGAGCCCTTGGCACCCGTTGACAAGGATCTCTACGAACTGCCACCCGAGGAGCTTGCAAACATTCCTCAGTTGCCAGCTTCGCTCGATGCAGCACTTGAAGCACTCGAAGCAGACAATGAATACCTGCAGGCCGGTGGAGTGTTCCCAGCCGATCTGATCGAAACCTGGATCGACTACAAGCGCACCAACGAGATCGCACCGATTCGTTTGCGTCCGCATCCACACGAATTCGAAATGTATTACGACCTGTAAAAAGCACTAAACCTCAAACGAGCAGCTACCCTGTAGGAATCATGAAAAAAGATTCCGCACTAGGGTGGCTGCTCGTTTCAGTTCAAATCCTTGTCTTCGTCGTCTTCGTTCTCCTGCCATGGCGTGAACCAAGTGCGCTGAGTTTGGTAATCGGTGGAGTAATGGTGATCGCGGCAATCGTCTTTCTCGTGTGGGCTTTCACATCGCTGGGTAAAGCGCTCACTGCAAACCCTGTGCCATTAGAGGATGCAACTTTGCGGACAAGCGGACCATTCGCGCTGGTACGCCACCCGATCTATTCGGGCTTACTACTCGGGCTGCTGGGCCTGACAATCATTATGGGGTCGTGGTGGACCATGGCTTGGTGGTTTATCTCCCTACTCTTCTTCTGGGGGAAATCCCGCTGGGAAGACACACTCCTTCGGTCCAAATATGAAGATGCCTGGATCGCCTGGTCAGCCACAACACCTGCGCTGGTACCAGCTATTCACTCGCGTAAAAGATCCGCTCCATAATCACTCACTCGCGTAAAAGATCCGCTCCATAATCACTCACTCGCGTAAAAGATCCGCTCCATAACCGCCCGTGCTCTGCGCGTAGCCCGCAAGTAGTCCTGCTCCAACTCCCCTGCCTTATCGCTGCGGTAGCCCATCAGATACGTGACCGCGGAGAGTTCAACATAATCGGCTGGAATGAGATCACTGGCCTTCGCCCGGACCAGCATGAGCGCATTGCGCACTTCACTGGCTAACATCCAAGCTCGAATCAAAACGTCTCGGTCCGCAATGCTCATGAGGCCAAGTTCCCCCTCGGCAACGAGCGCTTCAATGGTGGACGTAGTGCGCAATTGTTCGTGATCACCGGAGCCCTGAAGCTGAAGGAGCTGAGCCACCCACTCAACGTCACTGAGACCACCGCGGCCCAATTTCGTGTGGCGAGCGGGGTCAGCGCCTCGAGGCAAACGTTCCGCCTCCATGCGTGCTTTAAGTCTGCGCATCTCAATAAGTGACGCCTGATCAAGTCCCTGCTCGGGATAGCGCAATGGATTAATCATTTCAATGAAGGCGGCGCCGAGTGCCTCATCACCCGCAGCAAATCGTGCTCGCAGGAGCGCTTGCGCCTCCCATGGGGATGACCACTTGGCGTAGTAGGCGATTGTGGACTCCAGGCTCCGCACCAACGGACCGGCCTTACCTTCGGGCCTTAGATCAGCATCAATCTCAACCGTTGGCTCATCAGTTGGCGCGCTCAGTAGCGCTCGCATCTCGTTGATGATTTTGAATGCCTGTTTGCCTGCCAATTCAGGGTCTGCGCCGTCCAAAGGTTCATAGATAAACATGACATCGGCATCGCTACCAAAACCAAGTTCACGGCCCCCGTAACGTCCCATCGCGATCACTACGACCCGCGCCAACGGCTCAGCGGGCATGACAGCAGCAAGGGCGCCCTCGATGGTGGCGTCCGTTAGTTCAGTTAACGCCGTGCCTACATCTTGCACACTTGACACTCCAAGCGCGGCGGCCGCGCCGATGCGGAACAACTCTCGCCTGCGCATAGCCCTAATCGAATTGACCACCTTGATCGGTTCATCATGACGCTTTGAAATTGCTGCCAACTCGATGGAAAGGTCGACGGGCTGGAGGTCGTCATTGTGCGCCAACATGGAAATTGATTCGGGTGCCCTGCGGATTAAATCGGTCAAATATTTACTGGACGCGAGGATGTGTGCAAGTCTTTCTGCAACCAAGGATTCATCACGCAGGAGTCGCAGGTACCAGTGACTAGACCCCACCTGGTCACTCACCTGCCGAAAGCCTGCCAGACCCACGTCTGGATATGGTGCCTGCGCAAACCACGAAAGCATCACTGGAAGAAGTGTTCGCTGAATGATCGCTCTTCGACTGATGCCTGATGTCAGTGCCTCTATGTTTCGCAATGCGCCATCGGGATCAACAAAGCCCAATGCGCGTAAGCGGTCTGCAGCGGCAGCTGTGGTTAAGCGAGCATCGGTTGCATCAAGCCCTGCGACTGCATTGAGTAGCGGACGGTAAAACAACTTCTCATGAATCCGACGCACATCCGTGGCGTGTGCTTTCCATTGTTTGAGAAGTGTTTCCACTGGCTCTGCCTTGATTCCCATGCTGCGCGCCAGGGTTCGCAATTCATCGGGGGCTTCCGGCATGGTGTGGGTGCGTCGCAATTGACGCAGCTGCAAATGATGTTCGAGCGTGCGCAGAAATCGGTAACTACTTTCCAATTTTGATGCTTCATCACGTCCGACATAGCCCCACGTTGCTAGTGCGCGTAGGGCATCAATTGTGTTACTGCTTCGTAGTAGCACATCGCTGCGACCGTGGACGAGTTGCAATAGCTGCACTGAGAACTCAATGTCGCGCAACCCACCTGGACCAAGTTTTAATTCACGCTCGCCAACACTTGCGTCCACGTTATCCTCAACGCGCCGTCGCATGGCTTGAACATCGGAAACAAATCCATCACGGTCGGCTGCGGACCAGATGAACGGCTGGATCGAATGGATGTATTCCTCACCAACCATTTGGTCACCCGCAACAAAACGAGCTTTAAGGAGCGCTTGGAATTCCCACGTACTGGCCCACCGTTCGTAGTAGCCGACATGTGACTCAACAGTGCGAACGAGAGCGCCCTGCTTACCCTCTGGACGCAGCGCGGCATCGACTTCCCAGATTGAACCTTCAGAGGTAGTTGCGCCACAGGCGTGGATAACCCCTCGGGCAAGAGCTGTTGCCGCATCAATGGACTCCTGCGAATCGGTAGCAAAAATGACATCGACATCGCTCACATAATTGAGCTCCCGGCCACCAGTTTTTCCCATGGCGATAATCGCAAGGGGGCAGGTTGGGTCAGCGACACCAGACCGTGCGATCGCAAGGGCCGCTTGAAGGATTACATCAGCCAAGTCACTCAACCAACCAGCAATGACCTCCATGGGAAAAGCTCCCGACAGGTCGCGACTTGCAATACCCATGAGTTCACGGCGATAGACAACCCTGAGTGCATTGAGGGTGTTCTCCGAATTGTCCGGCGCAATTGGTAGAGGTGATTGAGGGTCAACTCCAATTGCGCCAAACACCCTTTCCAACGTTCCCGTGGGGGGTTCCGCGAGCGCCTCCGTGTCCAACAGGACATCAACCTCTGGGTGTCGAATGAGGAAATCAGCAAAACCTTGTGAGAGGCCCACAATTTGCATGATGCGCCCCAAAGCCAGTGGCTCTGCACTGACTTCAGAACCAAAGCGCGCAAGTTGCTGAGATGACATTGATTCGAGCACGCCCCGCAATGCGATCAGTGCTTGATCAGGATTCGCCGCGCCACTTAGGGCATCGGAAATCTCTTTACCCGAGAGCTCACTCTTAGTCATCACTTGTATGACTTCAACGAGCGCTAGTGCATCTGTGGAATCCTCGACTCCCGCGCGAACCAGGTCACCGCGTAGTGATTCGCCTCGAGGTGGAGTCATACGGTGAACTTACCGCCCAACTTGTTAGAGCGAAGGCAGATACCTGTTCAACTCCCATTGAGTTACCTGCTGGCGGTATTCCTCCCACTCTGCGCGCTTATTGCGCAAGAAGAAATCAAAAACATGTTCGCCCAGAGTTTCAGCAACCAGCTCGCTTTTTTCCATGGCAATAATCGCCTGGTTGAGTGAGCCGGGTAGTGGCTTCATGCCGAGGGCATTGCGTTCTGCCGGCGTGAGAGCCCAAACGTCATCCTCGGCCTCGGGGGGAAGTTCGTATCCCTCTTCGATACCTTTGAGTCCCGCCGTGAGCAACACGGCAAATGCCAGGTATGGATTTGCGGCACTGTCAATTGCGCGATATTCAATCCGCGCACTGTTGGACTTGTCTGGCTTGTACATGGGAACGCGCATCAACGCGGAACGATTGTGACGGCCCCAGCACACCCACGCTGGGGCTTCAGCCCCACCCGCAAGACGCTTATAGGAATTGACCCATTGGTTGGTGATCGCCGTGAGCTCCGGCGCATGGACCAACAGGCCCGCGAGAAATGACCTGGCAACTTTGGATAGTTGGTGAGGCGCACCCGGCTCATAGAACGCATTTGTGTCTCCCTCAAATAGGGAAAGGTGCGTGTGCATTCCACTACCCGGATATTGCATGAATGGCTTAGGCATGAATGACGCAAAGACGCCCTGGTCGAGTGCTACCTCTTTGATGGCCAGTCTGAACGTCATCAGATTGTCTGCTGTTGAAAGAGCATCGGCGTAACGTAAATCAATTTCCTGCTGGCCCGGACCACCTTCATGGTGGCTGAATTCAACTGAAATGCCCATCGACTCCAGCATGGTGATCGCTTGTCGGCGAAAGTCGTGCGCCACTCCATTGGGGGCGTTATCAAAATAGCCGTACTTATCCACTGGGACAGGTTCTTGACCCGGCTCGGGCTCACCCTTGAAAAGATAAAACTCAACCTCAGGGTGGGTGTAGAACGTAAAGCCCATGTCTGCTGCTTTAGTCATGGCCCGCTTGAGCACATGGCGCGGATCGGCGAATGATGGTGAGCCATCGGGCATGCGGATATCGCAAAACATTCGCGCGACCCCTGGGCCCTCTTCGCGCCAGGGAAGAATATTGAATGTGCTGGCATCGGGCTTTGCCAACATGTCTGATTCATAGACGCGAGCAAAGCCCTCGATGGCAGAGCCATCAAATCCAATGCCTTCGCTGAATGCACCTTCGAGTTCGGCAGGTGCAATCGCCACCGACTTGAGTGCGCCGAGAACATCTGTGAACCACAGTCGCACGAAACGAATATCGCGCTCCTCGACCGTGCGGAGTACGAATTCAGCTTGCTTGTCCATTGATGCCTCCATGCGATTCAAGAATTTCATGAACTCAGGTGTTGTCCCAGAGACCATGGTGCTCCCTGTCGTGTTACAGGGCGGTTAACAAGTACCCTCAGCCATGTGACCTTGCTCGCTGCCCTCGCCCAATTCAACCCCACCGTTGGGGATTTGAGTGCGAATTCCCTCAAGATTCGGCAAGCAGTCGCTGAAGGTGCCGCAGGTGGGGCTCAGCTGGTCCTCTGTGGGGAAATGTGCCTGACCGGGTACCCCGTTGAGGATCTTGCCCTTCGCAATGATTTTCAGGTCGCATCTCGCGAGGCTGTCGAACAACTCGCAGCCGACCTTGCAGCCGATGGCTACGGTGACATCACGACAATTGTTGGGTACCTCGATTTTTCCGACTCTCCACTCACTGATACTTCGGGCTACCCACGTGGCGGACCCACCAATTCGGCCGCGGTCATTCGCGGAGGCATGGTCACTGGCAAGTACAACAAACACTTTCTACCTAATTACGGCGTTTTCGATGAAGCCAGGTATTTTCTCCCCGGCAACGAGCCTCTCATCATTGACATTGATGGCGCACGCGTAGCGATTGCTATTTGTGAGGACCTGTGGCGCGAGGGAGGTCCGGTTCAGTGGGCCCGTGAGGGTCACGCAGACGTTCTAGCGGTGCTTAATGCCTCGCCCTTTGAACGCGATAAAGACGATGTGCGCCTTGACCTATGCCAAACTCGAGCACCGCAAGCTGACACGACGATCCTGTACACCAATATCGTTGGCGGTCAGGATGAACTAGTTTTTGATGGTGGTTCCATGGCAGTTTCTGCCAGCGGGTCACTCATGGCGCGCGCACCTCAATTTGAAGAGTGCGTACTTTTCGTGGAACTGGACGCCGCCGGAACAATTTCTCCCGAACTTGATTCTGTCGCCGAGGTGTGGGAAGCACTTGTACTTTCACTCCGCGATTATGTGAACAAGAATGGATTCCAATCTGTGCTCCTTGGAGCCAGCGGTGGCATCGACTCGGCGGTGGTAGCAGCAATCGCAGTCGATGCACTGGGACCCGAACGCGTCCATGCAGTCGCGTTGCCCAGCCCCTACTCCTCTGAGCACTCGGTCTCCGATGCCGTGGATCTCTCCGCACGCACAGGGCTAGCCTTGAGGGAGATCCCCATTGCGCCCATGTTTTCGGCCTATTTGGATCAATTGCGCGAAGGCAGCGTGCCACTTCCAGGCCTCACCGAAGAAAACCTGCAAGCCAGAATCCGCGGCACAACACTCATGGCACTGTCCAATGCAGAGGGACATCTCGTGCTCGCAACGGGAAATAAAAGCGAACTCTCTGTTGGCTACTCCACAATTTACGG
>JBDQMZ010000003.1:0-4211 GCA_040261955.1 Candidatus Nanopelagicales bacterium | reverse complement strand
TCAGGTACCTGCTCCACTGTTCTCAAGCGGCCCAGGTCTCCAAGTTTCAACGCAATTGGCTTTCGGGCAGTGGGGTTCGTTGATGCGATTTTTGCGAGCGGCACCTGCCATAAAACCCTCCCACGCAAACTCGCCACGTAGGCGACATCGTCAACCATTGCAATCCCGCTGGGCGAGGCCAATGATGTTGGGCTCCATTGTGCTTTTGGGTTAACAAATTTGGGGTTATCACAGGATCCCTCGCACATGGGCCAGCCATAATTCTTGCCACGCTTGATGAGATTGAGCTCATCAGCTTCTTTACTGCCAAACTCACTCGCCCATAACCGACCGCGACTATCGAGGGCGAGCCCTTGGACATTGCGGTGGCCTGAACTAAAAACTCTTGATTGGCCTATTGCTTTGCCATCACGATCAACAAGCAAGATTTTTCCCGCCAGACTCTTGGGGTTCTGGGCGAGCTCAGGGACGCCTGCGTCACCTGTCGCGATGAATAAGGTCCCATTCGGATTAACCAGGATTCGACCACCATCGTGATACGTGTTCTTGGGAATTCCACTGACAATAATCGTCGGTTTTCCCAGCTTTCCATTGACAATCGGAAAGCGCGCGACTCGGTTGTCACTACGTGCGGTGAAATAGACATAGAGCTCGGCTTCTGACTTTGCCAGAGCGATTCCGAGGAGCCCACCTTCGCCCTCGGAGACAACCCCTGGAATTTTCCCAACGGTTCGGGTGTTTTTACCAGCCGGTTTCCTAGGGTCAATTTCCTTTATCAACCCAGTATCGCGCTCACTGACCCATGCTTTTCCATTGGAGAAAAAGGTCAAACCCCAAGGGGATGTGAGGTCCTGAGCAATAACGCCAGTTCGATCTACTCGCGGAGCAGCACCCGAAGTCGTGGTGCCAGCAAAAATGGCGAGCAGGACGCATCCCACCAAGGTCGCCATGATTGCCGGACCCCGAATTAACTTCATAACCTCAACACAACATGCCTCACAGCAATGGGCAAATCAAGGAAATGACGAAGCCGGCCCCTTGGGGGCCGGCTTCTGAAGTGATTGCGTTGATCAGCGAGCCTGAGTTGGCCTGAATAGGTATTGGCCGGCGGGTTGTCCAGAAATACTTCCATCAGCGAATACATGATGTCCACGCACAAAAGTGTCGGTGACCTTTGCAGTCAATTCGAACCCTTCGAATGGCGTGTATTCCTGCTTCGACTCTGAATCCTCAGCTCGAACAGTCCACAAAACATTGGGGTCAACTAATGCGATGTCAGCGTCGTGACCTGGTGCGATTACACCCTTTGAAGGCAATCCGAATCGTTGCGCTGGGTTGTGACTCGTGAGCTCAGCAACTTTATCCATTCCCAGTCCACGCTTCGAGCCTTCGGTCACCATGCCCGCAAGCAAGTACTCAGTCCCACCGAAGCCGGACTTTGCAAGGAATACATCATCGCGAGGATCTCCGAATTTCATTTCATCTTTGCAGCAGGCATGATCACTGACCACCCAGTCGACATCACCTTTGAGCAAATGCTCCCAGAGCGCTTCAACGTCCTCGCGCGGACGCAACGGTGGATTGACCTTGCCGCCAATGCCACTCGCAGTGTGAATATCTGCCAACAGGTGACCAATTGTGACCTCGCGACGGAAGTTAACGTGCGGGAATGTCTTCTGCATCAACATTGCTGCTTCCATGGCCTTAGCACTGGTGAGATGCAGCAAGTTGATATTGGGCAGATTTGTTTCATGAGCAAGATAAGAAGCAATGGTGATTGCGAGTCCTTCAGAGTGTGGTGGACGTGAGTGATGATAAGCCTCAAGCCCGCTGTACTCGCCCGATTCTTCAACAATCTTGGTGTAAGCCGTCATGATTTCTGCTGTTTCGCAGTGCAATCCAAGCGAAATGTCGCCAGCCATATCCGGATACATCTCCCGCGCCTTTTGAATTCCCCGCATCACGAACTCGAAGTGAGCCAGGTCGTAGCGCTCTCCTTCTGGGATCATGAGGAAATCATTTTGGCTGGTAGAACGACCATGTAGGCCATGGCTGCCGTAAAACATGAAGATTTTGAAACTCGTCACACCATCACGCTTGATTATTTCGGGGATCTCATCAATATGGCTACTCATCATGGGTGCTAAATGGAATGCGTAGTCCACATACGAGTTATCAGCACATGCAGTGAGGACCTCGGGCATGAACTCTGAGTAGGGACCACCCTTGTTGAGGTAATACTGACCTGTGCGGATGTAGGTGAGCGCGGATGTGACACCACCCTGTGCACACGCTCGACTCTCGGAGGCAGCGTCCTCCCGCAGCGGGTTGTAGATACCCCAATGCTCATGAGCATCGACGACACCAGGGAATGCGAGGCGACCCTTTCCGTCGACAACGTCGGCAGCTTCCGAAGTATCAATTCCAGGACCGACCTCAACGATCACACCGTCAACGATTGCTATGTCTGCGTCAAT
The DNA here is from genome assembly GCA_040261955.1 of Candidatus Nanopelagicales bacterium. Classification (GTDB taxonomy): domain Bacteria; phylum Actinomycetota; class Actinomycetes; order S36-B12; family S36-B12; genus UBA4592. Next base: position 1,734 of record JBDQMZ010000003.1, on the reverse strand, counting down.
TGGCTCTGGTGAATCATGTCGAACGACACGAACACCCTTGATGACTCGATCAAACTTCATTGCTATTTCCCTTCACTTAATTGAATAATTCCGGTTTCTGCTAAGTCATTCCAAACTTCTTGTCGAACAATCAGTCCATCTCGCAACATGAAAACATCGATATATCGGATCCCATCGAATGGTGCGCCATCGAGTTTTTCTCCATAGAGCGTCCCAATGCTCGTGACAATCTGCTCCACTTGGCCATCGGTATTAACTCCCTGACCAACCGCGTATTCATTGCGATGTTTGCGCACCCATGAGTATCGCCCTTGAGACGCTGCAGCCATTTCCTGCAAACTGGCATATCGACGGTCTCCAGGAAAGATGATCACAGCGTCGCTAGCAAGAAAATGACTCGCTTGGTCAAGTTCACGATCTTCACAGAGTTGCAGGTATTCGTCGACAATTTCTTGTGCCAATTTCTGATTAGTCACGTGGCTTCGCCTTCTGGCACGATGCCCAGTAACTTGGGGTCATTCACGTGTTGGGCCAGAGGGTGAACCGTTATATCCATCCAGGGGTAGAGCGGTAGCGAGGAAATTTTCTCGTGCAATTCCGTGGCATCTTTCACTTCCCAGAGTGCCCAATTAGCCCAACGTCCCGGGACTCTCCATAACCTGCGCTGATAGCCCTGGCGTGCAAGCTCCTGGCCCCTGAGTAACTCTGCAGCAAAAAGTCGCTCTTTCTCCTGCGGATCACCATCAGGTGGCCATTTGATTTCGATGTTAACCAAGAACTCCATGTCATTCTCCTTCGCTGTCTGTCACAAGGTTCTTTGTGTACGCAAGTGGGTTGGTTATTGTTGATGGTTATGGAATTGCGCGACGCCGGCCGGTATCCATGAGCAGAGTGGAACCGTGCAGAGCGGCCGCATGCGGGTCTGCCAACATGCTTACCGCCCACGCAACTTCATCGGTTGATGTCAGCCTTTGTAGTGGGCTCACGGCCGCGGCTTCACTTCTGATCACTTCCACTGGCACTCCGCGACGCGCAGCTTCGGCCTCTGCAAGGGAGTCCCAGCGCGCCGTCTCTACCGGCCCCGGCGCAACCACATGAATGCGCCAACCTTGGCCGGGCAGGACTCCTTCCAACTGGCGAACCGCATTGGCCTGCGCGGCATTTGCTATTCCACTCGTGGCGGCATCAGGGATCGGGTCATAAGCAAGATTTCCTCCGATCACGACTACTGCCGCCAGGTCATCACCCTGCATTGGCGTGAGTGCGCGAAGACAACGTAATAGTCCACCGACTTTGACGTCCACCGCGGCATTAATCGCACTCGGCGGCGCCTCAGCGATACCTCCAGCGGTTGGGGCTGCGGGTACATAGACAAGCATGCGAACCGCACCCACTTCGGCGGCCAGCTTCCCGACCTCGCGATCACTTGTAATGTCGCAAACAACAACACGCGATTCGGGTAATCGAGCAGCCAAGTCATCCAAGGGCTCGCGACTGCGTCCCACGAGCACGAGTGAGTGGCTCTCGCTTGCCAGTCTGTGCGAAATCGCTGAGCCAAGAGCCCCTGCTGCACCAACAATGACCGTGCTTGCATCTGCGGTGTTGGCGTTCATCACTTCCCACCACCTTGAAGTAGTGAACCAAGTCCTTGAGGGGATGCCGTGCCCGTGACGAGCTCACGAATTGTTTGAGTAATCAAATCTGCTTGCACGGTGCTGATGGTTTCACGTGCAT
>JBDQMZ010000183.1:0-7007 GCA_040261955.1 Candidatus Nanopelagicales bacterium | reverse complement strand
CACAATTCTTGGCTCCTCGCGCACCAACCCGATCAAGGTTGAAGGGGGAGTAGACAAAATTAAAAAGAACATGAGTGATCTTGGGCTTGATGCTCTCGTCGCCATCGGTGGAGAAGACACTCTCGGTGTTGCCACCGCCCTGACCGAAGTTGGTTTTCCGGTTGTCGGTGTGCCCAAAACTATTGATAACGACCTCAGCGGCACCGATTTCACATTTGGTTTTGACACTGCGGTCACCATTGCCACCGAGGCCATGGATCGACTGCACACCACGGCTGAATCACACCACCGAATTTTGATCTGCGAGGTCATGGGCCGTCATGCGGGATGGATCGCCCTTCATTCGGGCATGGCAGCCGGTGCCAACGTTATTTTGATCCCCGAAGTTCCTTTTGATCTGGATGAAGTTGTCGGCTGGGTTAATTCCCGGTTTGAAACCAACTACGCCCCAATTATTTGTGTGGCTGAGGGCGCTGTGCCCAAGGACGGGGAGTTGATGGCCAAGGACGCCCCATTAGATGCATTCGGTCACGTGCAATTGGCCGGAATCGGCGAATGGCTGGCCAAAGCTCTAGAGGAGCGCACCGGTCATGAAGCCCGCACCACTGTGCTCGGCCATGTGCAGCGTGGCGGCACCCCAACGGCATTTGATCGCGTTCTTGCAACCCGTTTTGGCCTCAAGGCGATTGAATCGGTCAAAGAGGGTGCGTGGGGAACCATGGTTGGCCTTCAGGGCACCGACATTGTTCGAGTGCCATTAAAGGTAGCGACGGGAACCTTGAAAACGGTACCCATCGAGCGTTACCGCGAAGCCACTGCGTTCTTCGGCTAAGCCGCACCTCTAACCTACTCACATGCAATCACGCTCCGAAACCCCAATGGTCGTTGAATGGCCTGAGCTTCCAGCCGCTCAGCAGCCGCCGTGGCCAGACGCCGATGCCCTTGAGCGGTCCGTCGCAACCCTGCGACGTATGCCCCCTTTGGTCTTCGCAGGGGAGTGCGATCAACTCACCAATCGTCTGGCTGCAGCATCTCGCGGTGAGGCTTTTGTCTTAACAGGCGGCGACTGCGCCGAGACTTTCGAGGCCAATACGGCTGATTCAATCCGTGCCAGGCTCCAGACGGTCCTGCAAATGTCAGTCATTCTGACCTACGCAGCATCACTGCCCGTTGTGAAAATGGGGCGACTCGCAGGTCAGTACTTCAAACCGCGGAGCAAGACCATCGAGGTTCGCGAGGGTGTCGAGATGACCTCCTACCTGGGCGATGCAGTTAATGCAATCGAATTCGAGGCGGGTGCTCGCAGGCCCGACCCAGAGAGGCTATTGCGGGCTTACCACGCATCAGGCTCTGCATTAAATCTCGTGCGAGCTTTCACCATGGGTGGCTTTGCGGACTTGCGCCAGGTTCACGCATGGAATCAAGACTTTGTTCGTGACTCGGTTGCCGGACAACGTTATGAATTAATGGCGGCTGATATTGATCGAGCATTGGCTTTTATGCACGCATGTGGCGCTGACCCTGAAGAATTCCAGCGGGTCGAGTTCTACGCGGCCCATGAAGCACTTTCCATGGACTACGAACGCGCACTCACTCGAATTGATTCCCGCACGGGTAATCCGTATGACGTGTCAGGTCACTTCCTGTGGATCGGTGAGCGCACCCGTCAACTCGATGGTGCACATGTTCACTTTGCCTCGACAATTTCGAATCCCATCGGAATGAAAGTTGGGCCAACGGCCTCTCCTGAAGACATTGTTGAGGCAGCTCGAATCCTGAACCCGAATAACATCCCTGGCAGGCTCTCGTTGATCACGAGAATGGGTGCGGGCGAGGTCAAAGACAAGCTTCCCGCCATTGTCCAAAAAGTGGATGCAAGCGGAGTTCCAGTGGTGTGGGTCTGTGATCCCATGCATGGGAATACGCGTGAGGCAGCCACAGGACACAAGACCCGACTTTTCGATGACGTAATCGCTGAAGTTGAGGGTTACTTCGAAGTTCATCGCAATCTTGGAACGTTCCCGGGTGGAATCCACATCGAGCTCACCGGAGACGACGTCACCGAGTGTGTGGGTGGCACGGGTGGGGTCGAAGAAAGTGACCTGCATCAGCGTTATGAGACCGCGTGCGATCCACGTCTTAACCGTGAGCAAAGCTTGGAGCTCGCTTTCATGGTTGCTGACATGCTCATCAAGCGGTAAACGCACGTGTCGGGTGAATGGCGTGGCACGGCCCATACCCCGGGCGGTCCAATCCACTTCGCGGTTAACGAACCTTCGAACTCTCTAGTGTGGGCGAGTTATCTGGATCGGGACGACAACCTAAAGTTGAGAAAAAGGTCCACATTCCACGACGCCTTCGCCGAGTACGCAGAAGGAAATCTCAGTGCGTTCGAGGGAATTACCGTTGTGCAAGACGGTACTGAATTTTCCGCCGCTGTTTATGATCGAATGCGTGAGATTCCACCAGGCACTGTCGAGACATATGGGCAACTCGCCGCGAGGGCAGGATTTCCGCGCGCTGCACGGGCCGTTGGAACGGTGTGCGCTCGCAATCAGGTGGCGTTGGTCATTCCATGTCATCGAGTTGTTTCCAGTAATGGGCTCGGTGGCTATGGATACGGTCCCGAGATCAAAATTGATTTGCTCGCACACGAGGGTGTTGATTACTAAATCGTTCCTAGGATCGTTTGAACCTTAAATGATTCGGATTGTTACTACGGATCCCTTGGGTATCTCGGTGCCAGGTGCTGGTGTCTGGCTAATAACTCTATTGAGCGGAGCTACCTCGCCCACCTGAACATTTGGCTTCAAGCCAAGTTTTTGCAGTGCTGCAATGGCTTTTTTGCGTGGCATGTCCACCAGGTTTGGCACCGTGACAGGTGGTGGACCTTTAGAAACAACGACATCGACCGTTGAACCAGAGTTCACAGTCGTTCCTGCTTTGGGTTTAATGGAAATAACCTTGTTCTTGTCCACACTTTCCGAGTAGGACTCACTGCGCTTTATTTCTAAACCAAGTGCCGAGAGCGTGTCGTTGGCCGCTTTAATTCTCGTGCCAACAACCTTGGGCACGTTTACGGGCTTTGGCCCTTTAGAAATAACGAGATCAACTCGGGTGTCGGGCTTGAGCTCAGAACCAATTTTTGGGTCAGTCTTGGCAACTAGTCCCTCAGGAACATTGTCATCAAATGCCTCGGTGCGTCCTCCCAGTGCCAAGTTGGCCCCGGTAATTGCCGTGGTTGCCACTTCAGGGGTTTCCCCTTTAACATCAGGAACCAGATATCGCTCTGGACCTTGGGAAACCGAGGCGTTAATAGTTCCATCGGGCTTAATGCCGCCACCTGGTTCTGGATCCGTGCTCACAATTACGCCGGCGGGGACTGTCTCGCTGAATATGGATTCGCCGGCCTCGAGGCTCAATTGGGTAGCGGCAATCGTGGTTTGAGCTTGCTCGAATGTTTGTCCAATGAGGTCAGGCGCTGCAATATTCGTGCCCGGACCCACGGCTAACCACCAGCCAGCAAAGCCTGCAATCGCGATAGCGATTACCAGACCAAGGGTGACGAGGAGGCCCTTTTTGCGAGGTTTCTTCTCTGGGAATTCACGCGGGGAAAAGGGCTTTCCGGTCTCTGTTGTTTGTGGATTTCCCAGTTGAGGGTCTTCGCGGGAGACAACCAAGGTGTCCCGAACGTCGACGAATGGTCTGGGCGGTGGCAGGCTTTTGCGAATTCGGCGAACGTCGGCGAGAAATTCGTGGGCAGTTTGGTATCTCAATGCTGGGTCACGCCTTGTGGCCGAAAGCACGAGTGCGTCAGCTTCACGGGGTATGTCCGCACGAATACTGGTTGGTGCAGGTACATCACTGTTGACGTGTTTGTAGGCGATTGACAGAGGGCTTTCTCCGGAGTGTGGAACGGTTCCCGTGATCATTTCGAAGAGCAGAATTCCCGTTGAGTAAATATCTGAGCGAGCATCAGCGTCGCCACTCTCGACCTGTTCAGGCGCGAGGTAGGTGACCGTTCCAATGATCATGCCCGCCGTTTGAGTTGACTCACTGCTGGCCACCGCCCGGGCCAGGCCAAAGTCCGCAACTTTGACCCGGCCGTCATCGGAGATCAGGACGTTCTCGGGTTTGATGTCACGGTGCACAAAGCCGGCGCTATGAGCGGCGTCAAGGGCTTCGATAACAGGGTCGAGGAGGACTAACGACTGCTCAAGTGTCAGTGGACCATATTCGCTCAGAACATCGCGCAAAGTGCGACCCGGGATGTATTCCATGGCCAGGTAGACCTTGCCCTCTGATTCGCCCTGGTCGTACACACCAACAACATGGGGGTGCGACAGCCTCGCGGCACTGCGGGCTTCGCGTTGGAATCGAGCAACAAAACCCGGGTCGCTGGCCAGATGGGGGTGCATCACCTTGAGTGCGACCACTCGATCCAGCCTGAGGTCCGTTGCTACATAGACGGTGGCCATTCCACCGCGAGCAAGGAGTGAGGTCACCTGATACCGGTTATCGACCAACTGACCCACGAGGGAATCGGCACCGGATGCAGGGAAGTCCATTCTTGAGAGTCTATGGGGAATTTAAAGGGACACCGTGTTGCCACGCCTGCCTAAAACTGTGGCTGTTGCCAAGGCGATTCGATCGGGTAGGGGACCTGAGATCAGGGGAAGGGGGGAGCCGTGAACTTGTTCAAAATCTGCTCGTGAATTGGCAATTAAGTGATGCATGTGTTCCCGCATGCGGTGTCCATCGCGGAGTGGGTCGGCAACCCAGTCAAAATCAATGTCGCACCACAAGAGAATGTCGTATCTGAGCAATAGAGCAGGGTCGAAGTCTGATGGATCAGCAAAATACAGCCGCGAATACATGGGGGTTGTGATCGCGGCAGGATCGCACACCAAGATGGCGCCCGGATTGGCCTCGGCAGCGTGGTCCTCCGCAGCAATTTGCCCGCGGAGAATTTCCATTTGGTCACCGAGTTCAGGTGTGCGACCGTGGCGCTCGCACCATTCACGCAAATACTCGGGAACAACCACCGCATTCATGCCCACGTCATTGAGTGCGCCCGCCAAGGCGATGGCGAGTGTGGACTTGCCGGAGCTCTCGGCGCCCAAGAGGCCGATTCGCCGAACATGGGGCACTCGGCTGTGTTCATCGAGTGCACTCATGGACAACAGTTTAGAGTCAGGGTGTGCAGGTGAGTCAGTTCAGTTACGTGGCGGTTCTCGCGTTCGTCATCATCGGTTCCATCTGGCTCGAAGTTGCTCTGCGCACCCGGGTGCTTGTTCGACCTCGGAGATTGGCACTGACCATCATCCCGGTGCTGGCGCCGTTCCTGTTGTGGGATGCCTATGCAATTTCACAGGGTCATTGGTGGTTTGACGAGTCAAGAATTCTGGGACTGTATTTGCCCGGTGATATTCCAGTCGATGAACTTCTGTTCTTCATTGTGATCCCATTCGCGTCCGTGTTGACCATCGAGGCTGTGCGCAGCGTCAAGGGTTGGACTGTGGGAGATGAGAACCGTGGGAGATGAGAGCTGACATGACCTACACCGCAATCGGGGTCCTTGCTGTGGTTACAGCGGTCGTGGCCGATCTCCTGCTATTTCGCACCAGACTCGTGACCCGCAGAGTTTTCTGGGTGTCCTACGCCATCATCGTTTTCTTCCAACTGATAACAAACGGGCTTTTCACGGGATTCCAAATCGTGAAATACAGCGGCGACGCAATCATTGGTTCGACATCTCCTGCTGAAACAGCGCCACCATTTATCGGGGATGGACGCATTGCCTTTGCGCCAGCAGAGGATTTACTGTTCGGGTTTTCCCTCGTCCTGCTCTCACTGAGCCTCTGGGTGTTCTGGGGGCGGCGAGGCATTGATCGTACTCCCATGTCAGGCCCTCCCATCTGGAGGAAAGGTTCTGCAGGGAAGTAAGTTGTAGAACCTGATTAGACGTCGGGGTTTATGCCTTTGACATGCCCCGGACCAAATTTTCTGCGCGCTTTTCGCGCATGACGCCAGGCCGGAAATGCAACCCAGAAGCGAGTTCGTAGTGGGACTGAAGCCCGCTTTTTGAATACTTCAAAATCAATTTCTTCAACTCGGTCAGCGATTCCGCAATAAAGAATTCGAGCGGCGTTAATGCAATCCTGCGAGGAAGGATGCAGCATTTCAATGCCGGCGACCGATTGCGCATCGAGTCTGCGCACTCGGTCGATTTGGTGTCGAAGCGCAGCTTTGATCGGTGGTGTCATGTGGCGTTTTTCAAGATCTTCACGGGTGACACCAAAACGCGCGAGTTCATCGAGTGGCAGATACACGCGACCACGATCAAGGTCTTCGTTGACATCCCTGATGAAGTTGGCCAACTGAAAGGCAACACCCAAGTCCTTTGCACGTTCGTAGGCCTCGGGGCTCGTTGGTTCCAGGATTGGCACCATTTGCAGGCCAATGACTGCTGCGGAACCGTAGACGTACTCGTAAAGGTCATCAAATGTTGGATACTCGGTGACCGTGAGATCCATGGTCATGGAATGTAGGAATGCGTCAAAGTGTTCAAGGGGGATATTCCAGCGCCGAACCGTGTGAACAACCGCGCGACACACTGGGTCATCGGAAATACCTGCCCGAACATCGTGCATGAATTTCTCGCCCCAACTGCGCAACCATTCGGCTTTTTCAGCATCGGTGAGAGTCGAGTCCAGGTCATCGACAATTTCATCGGCGTAACGGGCAAATCCATAGAGGGCGTGCACGTATGGTCGTTTGCCGGGTGGCAGAAGGAGTGTTGCTAGGTAATAGGTTTTACCGTGCTTGGCGTTGAGCTCACGGCAGACTTCGTAGGAGGCAATGAGATCAGGGTCAGTGATCCCTGCTTGTTCATAATCCTTGCGGTGGCTCAACGGGTGGCCCGCGAACGGTAGTTATGGTCCTTGCCTGTGACCCGCTCAGCAGCCAGGCGGCCCGAAATCAAAACCATGGGAACACCTACGCCT
>JBDQMZ010000182.1:0-10446 GCA_040261955.1 Candidatus Nanopelagicales bacterium | reverse complement strand
TAACAGCAACACAAGGAGCCCTACTTTGAAGGTTCGTCACTCTCCCAGTGCAATCGCCCGACTTGCCATATTTTTCATGAGCTTTTTGTTTGTGCTACCCGTAACCGTCGCACCCACCGCAGTTGCATCTGCGATCCTGGATCAAGGGGCTTCTTTCAAAGGAGACGGCTCGTATGGCGGTGTCTCATCAAGTCAATCGATGGCGCAGATCTTTACCCCAGGAATCAGTGGCTCTCTCACCAAAGTTGCTCTCGGCATCGCGAAAAACGGAACAGTCACTAATTTGACCATTGGCATCTATCAAGCAGCGTCCGGTATCCCCACCGGCAGCGCGCTGGCATCAACAACGATTACCGATTTCAGCGGGATGTCAACCGGTCAAGTCATGTTCGACGTTGACTTCACATCCCCGACCGCAGTAACCGCAGGATCCACTTACGCGATCGTCGCAACCACCACAGATAGCACTTCTGGGATTTTTTTTTCCTGGTACCTCACATCGACTTACGCTGGTGGGTACGCGGCGTCAAACACTGTTGGCCTCTGGAATTCACAACCTTCGTACCCAGCCTTTACCTTTTCCACATACGTCCTTGTTTCCAGTTCAAGTAGTGCAAGTAGCGCAGCCGACTCGTCGGCTCCAAGTGTGGAGACTTCGTCGATTAACACCGGCAGCTCTGGCTCAACGTGCACTAACAATAGAGTTACTGGGACCTACGGCACGTGGATCATCCTCCCGGGCGCAAATGACTGCACAACACCTCCATCCAAGCCGGGTGCAACTCTTCTTGGCTGGGCAACCAACCCGAACTTCCCCGTTGAGATCGCCCAACGGCAAGTCGACAACGGGTGGGGTGCCTACGAAACCTTCAACGCCGACGGACAAAGCACCGGTGTGTTCATTCCCGCAGGGGGAGCAACCTTCCTCAGCGCATCAGGAAATCTCTACCCCATCTGGAGCGAATAACTCTTATTCCTCAGCGACTCCTTGGCCACCCTTGCTAGGGAGTTGTTGCATTTCGTAGGGAGTAAATAGTTCAAAGGGGCTGCCTGTGGACTCGGTCAAAATCAATGAGCAATGTTAAGTCCACGCAAGTATCCACCAGGAACGAGAAACGGCCCTTACCTCACAGACTGTGAGGCAAGGGCCGGCTTTCGTGGTGCGCGAGGGGGGAGTTGAACCCCCACACCCTTTCGGGTACACGGACCTGAACCGTGCGCGTCTGCCTATTCCGCCACTCGCGCTTTGCCCCTTTGCAGGAGCGAGCCAAGGTTACAGGCTCAGGTCTCTAGAAGTGCACGGGTCTCGGTGAGATTCCCCTCCAGCACGAAAGGTCTGTCAGCACTGGCATTGAGTGTTGTATAGGTTTGTCCTTCCACCACCCGTTACACCCTCAAGTTCACTATCGGAGACTTCTGCATCCATGGGATTCTCTGTATTTTCAGTCTGAGGTTCATCTGCTGGTGTGTTCGTCTCTTCATTCATACAACCAACCTATCGGTTGGATCGTGGGTTGCAAGAGAGTCATGCACACACGTATATAGGTGCACGGGAACAGTGCTTGGAACAAGTAACATCACTACGTGGGCATATTGGAGCGCTTTGAGGATTCACTCGACCGGATGGTCAGTGGTGCTTTCGCTCGCGCCTTCAAAGCTGAAGTCCAACCGGTTGAGATCGCCTCGGCGCTCCAGCGGGAGATCGATGATCGCGCCGCGGTAATTGATCGGGATCGCACTGTTGTGCCCAATATCTTCCACGTTGAGCTCTCATCCCATGATTTCCGTCGTTTGGCTGTGTTTAAGGATGCTCTGTGCACGGAATTGGGCACTTTGGTCAAGGATTACTCGGGAGAACAGCGCTACACCCTCCTCGGAGCTCCCATGGTCACACTGGGCGAGGATGAAGCACTTGAAACTGGGATATTCCGGGTTCGGTCTGAGGCCCGAGCTGAAGTGAGTGCCTCTGGTGGGGGCACACCCGCCGTTGCTGGTCAGGCCCGCTTGGAGGCAGGTGGTTCGGCCTATCCACTCGTTCGTGCCATTACCCGCTTGGGCCGTGGCACGGATGTTGATATCCGTGTTGAGGACCCTGGCGCTTCACGCAATCACTGCGAAATTGTTCTGGGCCAAACCGTCTATTTGCGGGACCTCGGCTCCACCAACGGAACATTCCTTGATGGGGAGCGGGTCACAGAAATACCTTTATATGACGGAGCCGTTGTTCACATTGGGGCAACAGCCTTGGTTTTCCGGAGCGGCTGAGTCGTGTCTGAGCTCGCGCTCACAATTGTTCGCCTCGCCTTCCTTGGGTTGCTATGGGCGTTCGTTCTCGGCACTGTCCTTGTTTTGCGCCGCGATATACGCCAACCAGCCGATGCTGCGACAGCATCGCGTGCGTCCAAAGGTTCAAAAAAGCGAACACCCAAAGCGCCAAAGCCCCCTCGAGTCTCACGTAAACAAAAAGTTCGCGGAACAAAGTTGGTGGTGATCGATGGCCCATTGGTGGGAACCGTCGTCGCACTCGAAGGTCAACAGGTAACCATCGGTCGAGCACCAGACTCAACAATCGTTATTGACGATGACTACGCCTCAAGCCGTCACACGCGAATTTATGAGTCAGAGGGATCATGGGTTGTTGAAGACCTCGGATCCACCAATGGCACTTGGATTGATCGAGTTCGAATCACCACACCAACTGTCTTGCCTGTTGGAGCGCCGCTACGCATTGGTCGAAGCACAATGCAGATTCAGAAGTAGTCATGGCCGCACACAGATCGGATTCACTGACTCCAACAAACTTGGGTCTGCGCTACGCAGCCAAGAGTGACGTTGGATTAGTGCGCCAAGGCAATGAGGACTCCGGGTATGTTGGCCCGAGACTGCTGCTTGTGGCTGACGGCATGGGTGGACATGCCGCAGGTGAACTCGCTTCATCCCTAGCAATAGCAACGGTTGCTGACCTTGACGTGCACCCGCCAACCAATGCTGATGTTCTCACTTCACTTGCTGAGGCAATTGACAATGTTGGTGACGCAATCAGTGAGTTGATCACTGACGACCCTGAGCTCACCGGTATGGGAACGACGATTACGGGTCTGTATTGGTTAGGCGGACGCATTGCTGTTGTTCATGTTGGTGACTCCCGCGCGTACCTCTTTCGCGACAATGAACTCACGCAATTAACACACGATCACACATATGTTCAAACACTTGTTGACTCAGGCCGTATCACTGAAGAGGAAGCATCAGTTCATCCACGCAGATCACTTTTGATGCGCGCACTTGATGGAATGAATCCAGTTGAAGCTGATTTGTCTGTGCGCGAAGCGCGCTCCGGTGATCGTTTTCTTCTCTGCTCTGATGGCCTTTCGGGTGTAGTTCGCGACACAGAGATCGCTGACCTGTTAAGCACTGGCGAACCAACAGGGGTGGTCACCCGTCTGGTTGATCTCGCATTGGAGCGCGGCGCACCCGATAACGTCACGGTTGTTGTCGCTGATGTTGTTGAACGACCCGCGGATGAAGAGCTACCCCTAACGCCACCTGTTGTCGTCGGTGCGGCTGGCGAACCACGTGTACGCCTTCAACTGCCCAATACCCGATTCCCTGATGACGCCCAGCCTGATCCCGATAAGCCCGACGCCCCAGCACCCATTGATGGTGGTCCCGAAACAGCACCACAGGTGTTGATTGATTCTGAACTGATCGTTCCGGCAGCCGAACAGGCACGCTATGACAATGAAAACGCCGAATTAGCACGCGGTGAAAGAAAGAGGAAGCGCCGCAAGGTCATTGGGGTTGTCAGTGGAATTGTTGTTGTTGCGGCCATCACCTTGGCATCTTTGCTGGGCATTCAGACATGGATCACCTCGCAGTGGTACGTCGCGGTGAACGGCAGTGCTGGTACGGGCACGGTCGCGATCTACAACGGCGTTCAGGGTTCACTCGCGGGAATCTCGTTGTCTGGGATCGACTCCGACTCAGGTTTGATGGTCGGGTCACTGCCACTTTTCGATCAAGAGTTGGTGAGCAAAGGGATCCCCGCCGCCAGTTACGCAGATGCCCAACGAATTGTGGCCGAACTCCAGTCACGTGCAACTGAGTGCCAGGCACTCATTCCCCCCCAAGGGTGCCCGGGGAGTTTGCAGTGACCAAGAAACGCCGTAATACCGAACTTGCACTTCTCATTTTTGCGTGGCTGCTCGGGGTACTTGGAACGTTGCAGGTTGGTTGGGCAACGGGTGAAGGAACTCCACCCCGGCTCTGGATCACGGCAGGGGCTGTTGCCGTTGTAGCACTGGTCATGCACACGGTCGTACGAATACGTGCTCCCTATGCCGATCCCATCATGCTTCCCGTTGGAACGCTGTTAACGATTCTTGGGCTCATTATGATTTATCGCCTCGACGTTGCTGATGCTCGTCGTGCACAACTCAATGACTCACCGATACCCACCCCTGATGTCTACTCGCAATTGACATGGTTCGCTATCGCGGGAATTCTGTTTTGCGCAGTGTTGATTTTGCTGCGTGATCATCGCCGCCTGCAGCGCTACACATTCACCTTTGGTCTCATTGGTCTGATTCTCATGGTGCTGCCCCTTGCCCCAATCATTGGAACAACGGTCAATGGTGCGACATTGTGGGTGCGGGTCGGGGGCTTCCAGTTCCAGCCGGCAGAGATCGCAAAAATTCTCATCACAATCTTTTTTGCGGGCTATTTGGTCAAGACCCGCGACTCCCTTGCACTCGTTCGCACCAAGGTATTGGGTGTTGGACTCCCTAGACCCAAAGACCTTGGTCCGATTGTGGTTGCTTGGTTTATTTCACTGGGAGTCCTTATTTTTCAGCGTGACCTGGGGACTTCGCTCCTGTTCTTTGGTCTATTCGTATCCATGCTTTACATTGCCACGCAACGCAGGTCGTGGCTGATCATTGGATTCGTGTTATTCGTGGGCGGCGCCTATTTTGCCTACTCGAACTTTGCACACGTTGAAGCACGAGTCACCGTGTGGCTTGATCCGTGGACCTACTCCGACACAACGGGCTACCAAATCGTTCAATCACTTTATGGTTTAGCAAACGGCGGGATCCTGGGCGCGGGACTCGGACAAGGGTTCCCGAACCTTGTTCCATTTGCAAGCACCGACTTCATTGTTTCGGCATTGGGTGAGGAACTTGGTATTACCGGTGTTTTCGCAATTCTTATGCTCTACGCACTCTTGATTGAGCGTGGTTTCCGAGCTGCGATCACGTGCCGTGATGGCTTTGGCCAACTGCTCGCTGCTGGCCTTTCCATTACCTTGGCTCTCCAAGTTTTTGTCATTATCGGTGGAGTCACGGGCCTCATTCCATTGACAGGACTCACAACACCATTTCTTTCCTATGGTGGTTCCTCGCTCATTGCTAACTGGGTGATCGTGGCCCTCTTGCTCCGAATCTCTGACCGCTCACGCCGACCGGATACATCGCAAATATCCCCTGATGACGCTATGACTCAGGTGGTCAGTCGTGTCTAGACAGATTCGTCGGTTGAGTTTTGTCTTTGGGTTGCTCCTTATTGCATTGCTAGTCAATGTGACGCTCATCCAAGTTATTAATGCCCGTGACTACCGTGACCGTCCTGGCAACCAACGAATTTTGCTGGCCGAGTACGACCGTGAGCGCGGCCCCATTTTGGTTGCATCAGATCCTGTTGCACGTTCGGTTGAAACAGGTAACACGTTGACCTATATTCGTGAGTACAACAACGGTCCACTCTATGCACCCGTGACTGGGTTTTATTCCCTCGTTTATGGAGCCACGGGTTTGGAGCGCACCGAAAACCGAATCCTCAACGGCAAGGCGGATATTTTTACAGTTGACCGAATTCAACAGCTAGTGTCTGGCAGGCAACCTGTGGGCGGTGCTGTCACCACCACAATCGATGCTGCAGCTCAGCGTGCCGCATTCAAAGGCCTCAAAGGTAAGCGTGGTGCCGTTGTCGCAATCGAGCCTGCAACGGGAAGAATTCTGGCCTCAGTCCAAATGCCGTCCTTCGATCCCAATCGCCTTTCCAGCCACGACCCTGCTGATATTCGCGAGTACTACGCGGAATTAGAAGCCGACCCACAAAAGCCATTGCTCAACCGTCCCGTTGTGTCCCTCAACCCACCCGGTTCAACATTCAAGGTTGTCACTGCTGCCGCGGCTTTAGCCTCAGGGCGTTTCACCGCGGATTCGATCTTGCCTGGTCCAAAGGCGTATCAATTGCCCAACTCCACCAAGAAGCTCCGCAATTGGAACGGGCGTGAATGTGGACCCGGTGGCAAAGTAACGCTCGAACAGGCGTTGGCGATTTCTTGCAATACTGCGTTTGCGTGGCTGGGCAATGAACTTGGAGCCTCGGCAATTCGAAAGCAAGCAGATGCCTTTGGTTTTGACCACAGTTTTGAAATTCCTTTACGTGCGGCAACCTCCTTGTTCCCCGCGGATCCTGATGCGCCGCAAACCGCACTCTCAGCCATTGGTCAGTTTGATGTTCGAGCAACGGCATTACAGATGGCCATGGTGGCTGCAGCAATAGGGAACAGTGGACGAACCATGAATCCTTATCTCGTGCAAGAAATTCGTGGACCTGATCTCTCAATCCTTCAAACAACGGAGCCGACTCAATACGCCGACGCCATGAAGCCGAGTGATTCCCTTTCACTCACAGACATGATGGTCAACGTTGTTCAGAATGGAACTGGATCAAACGCCCAGATACCTGGCATCAGGGTTGCTGGCAAGACTGGGACCGCTCAAACAGGCAATGATTCGCCATCTGTTGCTTGGTTTATCTCATTTGCCCCTGCGGCAGCTCCCAAGGTTGCGGTTGCGGTTGTGATTGAAGAATCAGGCGCACCTGAGGTCAGTGGTAACGGTTTGGCCGCCCCGATTGCAAAGGCTGTGATGCAGGCTGTGTTGAGACGATGAATCCGAGGCGGTGTTGCGACGGTAACGAGTGAAAAGCACGTACTATGCAGGATAAAAGATCACAAGCAATAAAGAGTTAGGTGGCAGAGTGAACGAGGGCGAGAACGCACGCATGCTTGGCGACCGCTACGAAATCGGTGAAGTCATCGGTCGTGGCGGCATGGCTGAGGTGCATGAGGGGCGTGACCTTCGACTTGGTCGCCGTGTTGCCATCAAGATTTTGCGCCCCGATCTTGCCAAGGATCCTGCATTCCAGGCTCGGTTCCGCCGCGAAGCACAAAGTGCTGCATCTCTGAATCACCCCAACATTGTTGCGGTCTACGACACCGGCCAAGACACATTGCAACCTGAAGGCGCTGAGGGTCAACCCGAGGTTGTTGTTCCGTACATCGTCATGGAGTACGTCGATGGCATGACACTGCGGCAACTACTTGCTTCGGGTCGCCGACTCCTCCCTGAGCGGGCGCTTGAAATAACCGCAGGAATTCTGTCTGCATTGGATTACGCCCACCGCCACGGAATCGTGCACCGAGACATTAAGCCAGCAAACGTCATGCTCACCCGCACGGGCGACGTCAAGGTCATGGACTTCGGCATTGCTCGAGCAATCAATGACGCAGGTTCAACCATGACTTCGGCGTCAGCCGTCATGGGAACTGCGCAATACCTTTCCCCCGAACAAGCGCGCGGTGAAGTTGTTGATGCTCGAAGCGACCTCTACTCCACGGGTGTTTTACTTTTTGAATTACTCACGGGCCGCCCACCATTCACTGGTGATTCAGCCGTTGCAATCGCCTACCAACATGTCAGTGAGATGCCTGCATCCCCATCACAGATTGATCCCGGGGTATCACCGGAAATCGACGCTGTTGTTTTGCGTGCCTTGGCCAAACGTGCCGACGATCGTTACCAAAGTGCTAGTGACTTCCGCGCTGATGTTGAGCGGGCAATTGCCGGATCCCCTGTAACCGCAGCGGTGCCAACAATCGTTGCTGATCAAACAGCAATGATGACTCCATTGGATGCATCCGGTGTTGAGAATGCTCGACCTGAAGCAAAGAAGAAGCGCTCCAAGAACAGTGGAATTTTCTGGGTACTGAGTTTGATCGCCATTGCGGCGGCAATCATCGGTGCCGTCGCTATCGGTCGTTTCCTAGTGGGTGATCAGGGTGGAACGGTTGTCACGGTTCCAAGCCTGGATGGTTTGACCATTGAGCAAGCGCAGGAAACCCTCGCGGAATATGAACTGCGCATTGGTGCTCAAACACCAGAAGTCTCTGAACGACCTGAAGGCACAATCATTGCGCAGCAGCCTGCTGCGGGTGAATCCATTGAGCAAGGCCAAGCGGTGAACGTCACGGTTTCAACGGGACGCGAACAGTCCACGGTCCCACACCTTGTTGGGCTAACAACCCTCGACGATGTTCGAGTCGCCCTAGCCGACTTTGGCCTAGTGCTCGGAGCCATCACAGAAGAGGACTCCAATCAACCTGCGGGCTACGTCCTGTCACAAGATCCGGGTGAAGGGACTCAGGTCGCTGCGGGGAGTTCGGTCAACATTGCCATTTCATCCGGTTTGGTTGAAGTGCCCGACGTGACCGGAGCCACTGAGGCTCAAGCACGCAGTGACCTGGCCCAAGCTGGCTTTGAAGTTCAAGTTGTGGAACAGGAATCACTCATCACGCCGCCCGGAACCGTGCTCGCACAATCACCACAGCCCGGAACGCAACTTGTTCGCGGATCATTGGTCACAATCACTGTTGCGATAGCGGCGCCAACTCCCGAGCCCACACTGGAACCCACGCCTGAGCCCACACCCACTGACACCGTAGCTCCGGACCCGACACCGACCGAGCCGGTTGCCCCCGATCCCACGGATATTCCACAACCGTCAGTGTCTGCAGCTCCATAAATAATTCTTAGTGGTGCTGGCTCACACGGTTATTGGCACAATTCCTTTAAGGTTTTCCAGTGCCTCCGGGTAACCGCAGTCAGCCAACCAGTTAGCCAGCATTTCGTGGCCACCTTCAGTTAAGACAGACTCCGGGTGAAATTGAACCCCTTCAATTGGGAGTTCCCTGTGACGCAAACTCATGATGACACCCGACTCGGTTGTTCCTGTTACCTCAAGAACATCAGGGACAGTGTCAGGGTTGAGTGCGAGTGAGTGATACCGCGTTGCCGTGAACTCAGCGGGCAATGTTCGCAAGATACCAACTTGTTCGTGGTGAACCTGAGATGTTTTCCCATGGAGTAATTCCGGGGCGCGATGAATTTCTCCACCGAATGCTTCAGCGATTACCTGATGTCCGAGACACACACCGAAGATCGGGACCTTGCCGTGCGTTTCACGAACAACATCGAGACAAATGCCTGCGGTTTGTGGTGACCCAGGTCCAGGTGAGATCAATACACCGTCGTAGTCGAGGCAATCCTCAACCGTGACCTCGTCGTTGCGTTTGACGGTGACATCTGCGCCAAGTTGGGCCAAGTACTGCACGAGGTTGAACACAAATGAGTCGTAGTTGTCGATCACCAGGATTCGAGCCATGACCACATTGTGGGGTATGGCAGGCTAGGGTCTGTCAGGCGAGGTTCAAGTTATCGATCAAAGGGAGTCCACGGTGCCAGAGTCAAAGCGTCGCAAGAAGGCAGCTTTCACCCCACCCCCATCCAAGGGTGAGCGCAAAGTGGCCAAGATCGGTTCACCCAACTGGCTTGCTCCCACCATGGTGGGGTGCTTTGTCTTCGGTCTTGCCTACCTCGTCGTCTTCTACATCGCCGGCCGTGACATCCCCTTCATGAACTCTGTTGGTGGTGACCTGAATGCACTGGTCAATGTCGGCATCGGGTTTGGATTCATCATGGTGGGCTTTGGGCTCGCCACCCGGTGGAAATAGGGCTCTTTCCCTCCACCTGTGGACAACCTGCGCGTGTTGTCCACAGAGTTATCCCCAGTTGTGGAGAACTACATGCATGTAAGTTTTAAATTGAAAGTAGGAGAATCACAATGACGCAGACCTCCGGTGCCGCGTGGCCGGGCTACTTGCATCGGGTTCGCTACTCCGAGGTTGACCCACAAAGCATTGTGTTCAATTCCCGGTACCTCGAATATTTTGACGCCGCCATGACGGAGTTCTACCGGGCAATTGGATTTTCCCCCCAAGGCATCGTTGAGGTTGGTTTTGACCCCGTTCTCATGAAGGTGGAGATTCAATATCACAGTTCGGCAGTGATCGATGATGTACTGCGTATTGGGGTTGAATGCTCCCGAATTGGGAACAGCAGCATGGACATAGATTTCACGGTGAAGCGCGAAGCTGATTCACAACTCATGGCAACCGGGAAAATTACCTATGTCAACATTGACCAGGTGACCAGGAAATCTGTTGCAATACCCGCAGAAATTAGAGCAGCTCTAAAATCGTAGCGTTGGCCATTCCGCCACCCTCACACATTGTTTGCAATCCATACTTGATGTTATTGC
>JBDQMZ010000181.1:0-10430 GCA_040261955.1 Candidatus Nanopelagicales bacterium | reverse complement strand
CGTAATACTCAGCGCGCCCTGTGGAGTTCCGTGGTAGGCAACCGCCCGGCTTATTACCTTGTGCTTAGTGCCTTTGCCCGTCAGTTTGAAATATTGCTTGGCCAGTTTCCAAGCGGTTTCAACGGCTTCACCGCCACCGGAAGTAAAAAAGACACGGTTAAGGTCACCGGGTGCCATGTGCGCTAGGCGCTCGGCAAGAAGAATGGCCTGGGGGTGTGCATAGGACCAAATGGGGAAAAAGGCGAGTTCCTTGGCTTGCTTGGCCGCAGCATCAGCCAATTCATGGCGCCCATGACCGGCTTGCACGGTAAAAAGTCCGGAAAGCCCATCAAAATATTTGTTCCCTTGATCATCCCAGACGTAGGCACCCTCGCCTTTGGTGATGATTGGCACATGATGGCCTTCAAAATAGGTTGAATGGCGCGTGAAGTGCATCCAAAGGTGGTCGCGAGCCTTGTCAGCAAGTGCATCGGATCCGGATTCTGTTACGTATTGCGGAGTGGTTGTCATTTGGTTCCCCATGTGTAGGTTTGCTTGCGGAGCTTGAGATAGACGAAAGTTTCTGTCGAGGTGACCCCTGGAATAGATCGCACTTGAGTGTTAGTCAGGTGCAGAAGTTGTTCATCGTCAATGGTTACGCATTCGGCCAATATGTCGTATTTACCTGCAACCACGACGAGATAATCGATTTCAGGGAGTTTTTCTAATTCTCGGGCTACCGCCTCCACATCGCCGTGAACTGTTATTGCGATCATTGCTGACCGGTTGAATCCCACCTGGGCAGGATCTGTGACCGCCACAATTTGCATGACACCTGTGTCGTACATCTTTTGAACGCGTTGGCGCACCGCTGCCTCCGAGAGCCCCACGGCTTTACCGATAGTTGCATAGGGCCGGCGGCCGTCCTGCTGCAACTGTTCGATGATGGCTTTTGAGGCATCGTCAAGTTGCGGAGCGCTGCGAGGACGTTGTGCCATATGGACATAATGAACTGATAAATCGCTTAAAGCAAGTGAATCCGCAATAAATCATGGATTTAGCCACGAAAAGTCGCGAATTTTCCGCAAAAGGATACCGAAAACGCGAAACCGAAGGTAGGCTGCGGCTACCCAATTCGTGACTCTTGGAGGAATAATGACCACAGCTTTACAAAACTTTGTTGGCGGAGAATTCGTTGAGACCCGAGAGGGCAAGTCCAGCGAATTGGTAAATCCAACCACGGGCGAGGTTTTTGCCACTGCTCCCGTTTCAGGCGAAAATGACATTGACGCGGCTTATCAGGTTGCCGCCACCGCATTCGACTCATGGAAAAACACCACTCCAGCGGAGCGCCAGCAGGCGTTGCTCAAGATCGCTCAAACTTTTGAGGATCATGCTGAAGAACTGGTGGCTGTCGAAAGTGAGAACACTGGTAAGCCAATTCAGGTCACCATGGATGAGGAAATCCCACCCATGATCGATCAAATTCGGTTTTTTGCTGGAGCGGCGCGAGTGCTCGAGGGACGCGCTGCGGGCGAGTACATGACCGGGTTTACATCGATGATTCGCCGCGAACCAATCGGGGTTATTGGCCAGGTAACCCCCTGGAACTACCCCATGATGATGGCTGTCTGGAAGTACATCCCGGCCATTGCTGCTGGAAATACCGTAGTGCTCAAGCCCAGCGATACAACTCCGGCCTCAACTCTGAAGATGGCCCAATTGATCGCTGACTCGGGTGCTCTACCTCCTGGTGTTTTCAATGTCGTTTGTGGTGACCGCGATACAGGTAAAGCACTCGTCGAGCACAAGACGCCTCAGATGGTGTCTATAACCGGCTCGGTCCGCGCGGGTATTCAGGTAGCTCAGTCGGCTGCACTGGACGTGAAGCGCGTTCACTTGGAACTGGGGGGCAAGGCGCCTGTTGTTGTTTTTGATGATGCGGATATCGCCGCTGCTGCGGAATGGCTTGCTGTCGCTGGCTTTTTCAATGCGGGTCAGGATTGCACCGCAGCAACTCGCATGCTGGTTGCTCCTGCAATCTATGATGATTTTGTTGCAGCCATGGCCGAACAAGCGGCCGGAACGGCCACTACTTTTGTTGATGGTCCCACGGGCGATGGACTAGTGCCTCCCATGAATAACGTGAACCAAATGAATCAGGTACTCGGCTTTCTCGATCGAACCCCGAAGCATGCCCAAATAGTTGCAGGTGGTGCCCGGCAGGGCGATAAAGGTTTCTACATTTCACCAACAGTTGTCGCCGGCTTGAAGCAAGAAGATGAAATGATTCAGAACGAAATTTTTGGGCCAGTTATAACTATCCAGAAATTTGACGATGAAACCCAAGCCTTGCAATATGCAAACGGGGTGAATTACGGGTTGGCGTCATCAGTGTGGACAAAGGACTTCGGTCGTGCCATGCGCATGGCAAAGGCTCTCGACTTTGGTTGCGTCTGGATCAACACGCACATTCCATTGGTCGCTGAAATGCCGCACGGTGGATTCAAGCACTCAGGCTATGGCAAGGATTTGTCCATGTATGGCTTTGAGGACTACACCCGAATCAAGCACGTAATGGCAAATATTGATTCATAGATTGTCGAGTTGCAAGCATGAGGGGCGGCGCCGGAAGGCGCCGCCCCTCACTTGATTTATCGCTTCTTGACTAGCTGCCACCCTCATTGAGTGTGACCGTTAGTGGTGCGAATCCATCGCCGGTGACATTGAGCCCCTCAGCCTCGAGTGCAGCGTCGGCTGCCTCTGCATACTGATTTGTATAGGCCTCAGCGTCTGGCGTGCCTGAGATGATTGCCACACCTTCAAGGTTCTTGGTGTTTGTTGCAACGGCAACCGTCTGATCCCAGAGCGCAGGATCTGTGACGCCAACACCTGCGGGTGATGGCCATACCAGCTTGTTTACTTCGTTCATCATCCACAACTGGTGGCTTGCGCCAAGCATGGATCCATTGGCCGTGATGATGTCAGCACATTCCTGTGCGTTATCGCGGCAGTAAATCCAGCCCTTGAGAGATGCGGTGACAAAGCGCTGTGTCTGATCTTGGTAAGCAGAGTCAGACAAACGCTCCTGTGATGCCCAGATTGCGTCTTGGTACATGGCCACACCAAAATCATTCCAGTTCAATACATTGAAATCGGCTGGCTGGTAAAGCTCACCGGTGTCGGGGTTGACTGCTTCAAGTACCATTGCGTACTCGTTGTAGGTCATGGCCTGTGCAGCATCAATCTCGCGGTTGAGCAGTGCCTGCATGTCGAACTGCTGCTGCACCATTTCCATATCACCCGTTGGGGTCAAACCAGCAGCATCAATTGCAGCGAGGAGTTCGTATTCGTTGCCGAATCCCCAGTTGCCGACCTTCTTGCCAGCCAGGTCTGCTGGAGTGCTGATACCTGAATCAGCCCACGAAACCTGAAGCGTTCCGGAGCGCTGGTAGACCTGAGCAACATTGGTGATCATCGCGCCTTGCTCGCGCGATGACAGTGCCTTGGGAACCCACGCAATTGCGTAGTCGGCTCCACCTTGTGCGAGAACTGTCTGAGGAACGATGTCGAGGCCACCTTCGAGGAGTGTGACATCGAGACATTGCTCTTCATAGAAGCCCTTGTCTTTGGCTGCGTAGTAGCCGCCGAATTGGGCCTGCACGAACCACTGCAGTTGCAGACTCACTGGTGTGAGTTCCGTGCATTCGCCTGTTTCAGCAGCATCTGCTGCTGTTTCTTCTGCCGCACTTTCCTCTGTGGTTGCCGTGGCATCAGCCGCAGTGTCA
The DNA here is from genome assembly GCA_040261955.1 of Candidatus Nanopelagicales bacterium. Classification (GTDB taxonomy): domain Bacteria; phylum Actinomycetota; class Actinomycetes; order S36-B12; family S36-B12; genus UBA4592. Next base: position 6,663 of record JBDQMZ010000181.1, on the reverse strand, counting down.
GTGGTGTCTGAACTGCTGCTGCACGCTGACAGAGCAAGCGCAACGACAGTTGCAACGCCGGCTATTTTGGCGATGCGACTATGTGCTTTTGCGCGCATTGTTCCTCCTATTGATGTGTCAGGTCGACTGGGTTCGACCTGTCCAGGGTGTTGTCCATTTTTCAACAGCCACTACCACGAGGTAGAAGATCAGGCCGGTGATTATGGATGCCACGACGTATGCCCACGCTCGACCATATGCCGTGTTGGCTGCCGCACTTGCGATGCGAGAGCCAAGTCCTTCTTGTGGGCCGCCAAAATACTCAGCGACCAGTGCAGCAATGACCGCCAATGGTGCGGCCACTTTAAGCCCGGTGAAAAAAAATGGAATTGCATTTGGAATACGTAGCACCTTGAGCGTGGTTCGCGGGTGCGCATTCATTGAACGCATGAGTTCGAGTTGAACAGGCTTGACCTGGAGCAAACCGCGTGTCACGTTCACAAACATGGGGAACAGGACGATGATCATGGTGACGAGAACCCGCGGAGTGCGGCTAGTGATATTGAACATGTTGTTCAAAATAGGTGTCAAAGCAATGATGGGCACAGCCGCGAGGCCTGCAGCGAGGGGTGTCACTAGACGGTTGACGACTATGAAGCGCGATGCGAGTAGCGCCATGACCAGCCCAAGAACTGTGCCAAAGACAAGTCCAAGGAATGCCGTTGTCCCCGTGTAAAACGCGGCCGCCCACATGAGGGATAAATCTGTGAAAAAATTAGTCACGATCAGACTGGGCGCCGGGAGCAAATACGGCTGGATATCTCTGGCAACAACAAATATTTGCCAAGCAGCCAAGAAGAGGACTGCGATCAAAATAGGAGGCCAAATTCCGCTGAACCGGTCGGTCCTACGTGATTGCGCAGCTGTTTGTGTTGACATTAGAACTCTTCAATCCGTGATGGACTCGCTGAGGTGGAGCGCCCGCGCAGGGCTTCACGCACGGCAGTGACTCCTGCGTAGAAGGTATCCGTTTCACGGGTGTCTTCATTGCGCTCACCGAGTTCGATAGGGACCGTGTGCGTAATGCGGCCGGGCCGAGGAGACATCACGATTACTCGGTCCGAGAGATACACGGCTTCAGGGATTGAGTGTGTGACAAAAATAATTGTCTTCCCCGTCTCCTGACAAATTCGGAGAAGTTCGTTTTGCATGCGCTCGCGGGTCATTTCATCGAGTGCACCGAACGGTTCATCCATGAGAAGGAGTGGGGGATCGACAGCGAGTGACCGTGCAATGGCAACACGCTGTTGCATTCCACCGGAAAGCTCCCAAGGTCGATGTTCGGCAAAATCGCTCAATTGCACGAGTTCGAGGAGTTCGAGTGCGCGCTCACGCCGCTCCTTCTTGCCCAGTCCCTGCAGTTCAAGTGGCAGCTCCACATTGCGGCGCACCGTACGCCAATCAAAAAGGGCTGCCTGCTGGAACGCGATTCCATAGAGCTGCTTCTCGCGAGCGACAGGTGCCGTTTCACCAGCAATAAATACCTCACCTCGCGTTGCACCGGTCAGATCACCGATAACGCGGAGCAGGGTGCTCTTTCCACAGCCCGAGGGTCCAATAAGTGAGATGAATTCTCCGGGCTTAACGCTCAGATTGATATCTGACAGCGCGGTGACCTCGTTATTGGAGCCTTCATTGAAAATTTTCCAGAGGCCTTGGACGACCACGGCCTGATGTGATGTCTGAACACTGCTCATGCTTGTGACTCCTTGGGCAGATTGCGGGTCAGGTATAGGTCGAGAGCTGAAACTAGGGCAGCGGCTGCCAGCCCCAAAGCGATAGCTCCGAAGACTGCAACATAGACCTTTGCGGGTTGCGATGTTGTTTCTCGCGCATATTCAATGAGTAAACGACCCACGCCACCTTTAACGCCGGTCGAAATCTCCGCGACGACGGTGCCAACAACGGCCGCTGCGGCAGAAACTTTGAGAGCCGGCACAAGATAGGGCACCGATGATGGGAAACGAAGTTTCCACAGCATTTGGTTAGGGCGAGCGGCATATGAGCGCATAAGTTCGAGCGATGTCGCACTGGGCGCTTGTAATCCACGCAAGGCTCCAACAGACAGAGGGAAGAACGCGAGGTAGGCGGCGATGAACATAACGGAATACGTTGTGGTCCACTCGACAGGTCCGAATGAAATCCGATTTCCTAGCCCAACGATGAGTGGTGCGAGGGCAATGAGGGGAACAGTCTGCGAGGCGATGACAAATGGAAGAAGTCCACGTTCAAAAAACGCGAACCGCTGCATGATGACCGCAAGAATAATTCCAAACGTGACCCCGATGGCAAATCCACCGAGAGCAATTTTGAGAGATGTCAAGGTCGCCGAAACGACAGCCTGGAGAACCGTTGTATCGGAACCACGAACCACCGGATTGCTAAATGCGTCCACCATGGTCCAAACATGCGGCATCGATGTATCGGAAGTGTTGAGCGGTAATTCGATGAAAGAACCCAGAAATTTAACGGCCTCCCACATGAAAACTACGAGGGCCACACCAGCGAGTGCCCACAAAATGGAGATCACTCCACGCTGCACCCGCGTGCGCGTGGCACCGCGTTGTTTACCGCTAACAGGCTCGCTCACGAATTACTCTTTCGCTAGCACTACGTCTGAGATCGCCGGAATAATTTTCTCGCCGTATTGCGCGAGCGTGTGATCCTTGTCGTCGTGCTGCAAATAGAGCGCAAACTGATCCACACCCAATGCTTTGAGTTCTTCTAAACGGCGAATATGTTCTTCAGGAGGTCCAATGATGCAGAACCTGTCAATGATTTCATCGGGGACGAAGTCAGTGTGGGTGTTGCCCGATTGTCCATGTTGGTTGTAGTCATATCCCTGACGGTTCTTGATGTAATCGGTCAAAGCCTGGGGCACTGCACCGCCATTGTCGCCGTAGCGCTCGACAATGTCTGCCACATGGTTTCCGACCATGCCACCGAACCAACGCAACTGATCCCGTGCATGGGCGTGGTCCTCGGTGACGTATGCCGGAGCCGCAACGCATATGTAGATTGATTCAGGATCCCTACCTGCCGCAGCGGCTGCATCCTTGACCGCCTTAATTGTCCACTCAGCTATTGAAGGGTCAGCAAGTTGCAAAATGAATCCGTCGCCCACCTCACCCGTGAGTGCTAGGACCTTGGGGCCATAGGCGGCAACCATGACATCGGTTCGACTGTCACCAGCCCAAGGAAGTCGGATGTTGTTGCCCTTGTATTCCACGGACTCGCCGTTGACCAAGCCTTTGAGTTCGATCACGGATTGGCGCAACTCACCAACGGTGACGGGCTTGCCGTTGGTGACCCTGACCGCTGAGTCTCCGCGACCGATTCCAATCACCGTGCGGTTTCCGTACATCTCATTGAGTGTTGCAAAAACTGACGCTGTCACGGTGATGTCTCGCGTTGCGGGATTGGTAACCATGGGACCGATTTTGATTTTGCGAGTTTCGTCGAGGATCTTGCTGTAGATCACGTAGGGCTCTTCCCACAAAATATGTGAGTCAAATGTCCACACGTAACTAAAGCCAAATGTCTCTGCGCGTCGAGCAAGGTCGACTACCCGTGCTGCTGGTGGTGTGCATTGAAGTACTACGCCGATATCCATCGTGATCCTCCTATTGATTCAGATTCGAGAACTATTCGAGTTATTAACGAGTGAGTGGGAAGCCCAGATCCACCGACGACGTTGATGGGTCAGGCCAGCGCGACGTCACCGTCTTGGTGCGGGTGTAGAACTCGAGGCCTGCTGGTCCATACATGTTGATGTCTCCGAAGAGTGATGCCTTCCAGCCGCCAAAGCTGTAGTAGCCAACAGGAACGGGGATGGGAACGTTAATTCCCACCATGCCAACTTGGATGTCAAATTGGAATTGACGCGCGGCTCCACCATCACGGGTGAAGATTGCTGTGCCATTGCCGTATTGATGCTTGTTGATTAGGTCTACAGCGTCTTCATAGGTATCAACGCGAGTGATGCTCAGCACTGGTCCGAAGATTTCTTCGTCGTAGACCTTCATCCCGGGTGTGACATTGTCAATGAGTGACGGTGCAAGGAAGAAACCTTCAGCGGGAAGGTCGTTGACACGACCGTCCACCACGAGTGTTGCACCTTCTGCTGCAGCACCCTCGAGATATGAGGCCACTTTGTCGCGATGTTCACGAGTGATAAGCGGACCCATTTCAGCAGTGGGGTCCGTGCCGGGGCCAGTAATCAACTTGGGCAGGCGTTCCTGGATTGCTTCGATTAATTTGTCGCCGATACCGCCCACGGCCACTACTACGGAGATAGCCATGCAACGCTCACCGGCGGAACCAAAACCAGCACTGACTGCAGCGTCAGCAGCCATGTTGATATCGGCATCGGGGAGAACCACCATGTGGTTTTTAGCTCCACCAAGTGCTTGAACGCGCTTACCGTGGGCAGTGCCCGTTGAGTAGATGTATCGCGCGATGGGAGTTGAGCCGACGAAGCTGATTGCGGCGATTGCTGGGTGTTCAAGTAGGCGATCAACGGCGACCTTGTCGCCTTGAAGAACGGTGAAGACGCCATCGGGTAGGCCGGCCTTTTTCAACAGCTCAGCCATGTAGAGGGAAACGGAGGGATCCTTTTCACTGGGCTTGAGCACAAAGCAGTTGCCTGTTGCGATGGCATTGGCAAACATCCACATTGGAACCATTGCCGGGAAGTTGAATGGAGTTATTCCTGCCACGACGCCGAGTGGTTGGCGGAGGGAATAAACGTCGATCCCGGTGGACACCTGCTCGCTGTATCCACCTTTTAGCAGGGTGGGAATGCTGCACGCAAATTCGATGTTCTCAATTCCGCGAGCAAGTTCTCCGGCGGCATCGCTGGGCACTTTGCCGTGTTCGATGGATACAAGTTCAGCGATGTAGTCCCTGTTTTCTACAACCAATTCACGAAACCGGAACATGATCTCGGTGCGCTTGGAAATCGACATGGAGCGCCAGGTGACAAAAGCCCGTGCGGCTGACTCGATCGCTGCGTCAACTTCGGAGACGCTGGCCAGACCCACCTGAGCTTGTTGTTCACCCGTAGCAGGATTAAACACGGGGGCAAAAGAGCCCGAGGTAGATGGCGTTAGTTTTCCGTCGATCCAATGGTCAATCGTCTTCACAGTATTAGCTCCATAGTTGTTTGTTGTGATATTGATTTGGTTCCGATTGTGCTGTTAGGTCAAGTATTGCGAAAGCCCCCGCTTGAGAAACTTCCCGTGCCCCTTAGCGCCGTGGTATTCGTTGTTCTCGACAACGACCCTGCCGCGTGAAATCACCGTGTCAACATGTCCATCGATGACGGTACCTTCCCAAGCGGAATGGTCCATATTCATGTGGTGGGTCTTGTTCAGCCCGATTTCTGTGCGGCCAGCTGGGTCGTAGATGACGACATCGGCATCGGATCCAGGCGCGAGAGCGCCCTTTTGTGGATAAAGCCCGAACATGCGGGCGGGGGTTGTTGAACACAATTCCACCCAGCGCTCCAAGCTGATTTGCCCATCGGCCACTCCCTGATAAATCAGATCCATGCGGTGTTCGACGGAACCAATGCCATTAGGGATTTTTGAGAAATCTCCTACTCCAAGTTCTTTTTGCTCCTTGAAGCAGAAAGGACAATGGTCAGTGCTGATAATTGAGAGGTCATTTGTGCGCAGGTAGCGCCACAGTTCTTGCTGGTGTCCCTCTTCTTTGGATCGCAGGGGTGTGGAGCAGACCCACTTTGCACCTTCAAAGCCTGGTTGCGAGAGATGATCTTCGAGTGAGAGGTAGAGGTACTGGGGGCACGTCTCCCCGAATACATTCCAGCCTTCATCTTTTGCGCCCTGCAGAACATTGACCGCTTGTTTCGCGGACATATGAACGATGTACAGCGGTGCGCCAGTCATCCGAGCCAACATGATCGCCCTGTTTGTTGCCTCAGCTTCGGTTTCCCAAGGACGGGTGAGGGAGTGGTACTTAGGGTCCGTTTTGCCCTCGGCCAAGGCTTGGGCAACCAGAACATCGATAGCTATGCCATTCTCGGCATGCATCATGATCATGGAACCGTTGTTGACGGCCGTCTGCATGGCTCGAAGGATTTGACCGTCGTCACTGTAAAAAACACCTGGGTAGGCCATAAACAGTTTGAAGCTGGTGATGCCTTCGTTGACGAGTTCGTCCATCGCTTTCAAAGAGTCATCATCGACTCCGCCAATTATTTGGTGAAAGGAGTAATCGATATGACAGTTTCCCGCTGCCTTGCCATGCCAGGTGGCGAGTCCATCTTGAACGCGTTCACCATATTTCTGAACAGCGAAGTCAATGATGGTGGTGGTACCGCCCCACGCCGCGGCGCGAGTACCAGTTTCGAAAGTGTCTGATGCGAATGTGCCACCAAATGGGAGCTCCATGTGAGTGTGCGAGTCGATGCCACCGGGAATCACATACTTATTTGTGGCATCGATAACGCGGTCCACGGAGTGTTCAATCTCAGAACCGAGTGTTGTGTCGCCAGGAGCAATCACAGCCGCAATTGTTTCCCCATCAATCAGGACATTGGCAAGTGATGTTCCCAGCGGTGTAACTACCGATCCATTCTTGATCAAAATCTTCATGGTGTCT
>JBDQMZ010000180.1:0-2630 GCA_040261955.1 Candidatus Nanopelagicales bacterium | reverse complement strand
TGCTCAGGCAGCGAATTTGCCGTTGGGAGCGAGAACTCAGCAAGTAAACCCTTGGCACTCATGCGACCAAGTCGGTTTCCGTCCCGCTCGGTGAACCAGAGGTTGTTGTCTTCGCCGAGTGTGATGTCCGTGGGAGCTGAATTTGTGTTCGGGAGTGCATACGGGGTCAAAACTCCCGATGTGGTCATTCGACCAATGGCGTTTCCTGTCTGCATGGTGATCCACAGCGCACCATCAGGACCGGTCACGATAGAGGTGGGGCCGCTGTTGGCAGGCAGAGCAAACTCAGTAATCGCACCAGTTTTGGTGATCCGCCCAATTTTGTTTCCCGCAAATTCGGTGAACCACATGGCTCCATCTGGGCCCGCAGTGATCCCCATAGGCTGAGAGTCACTGGTGGGAATGTCATAAGCCTGATAGATATTAGTATCGGAGTTGAATGCGCCAATACGATTACCGAGACGCTCGGTGAGCCACATGCGCGAGTCGGAACCCAACGCAAAACTGTGTGCACCAGCGTCTGCATTTCCATTTGCAATCGCGATTGTGGCCATGGTGCCCGTCGGTGTTGCTTTAGCAACCTGATCCACGGCACTCATCGCAATCCACATGGCACCCGAGTTATCAAGGGCTAGACCCTCAGGGGCGGCATTGGCAAATGCAAGGGGAAAATTCGTGACATCGCCCGTTGCTGCCTGCGCCGCAGTGCTCGAGGCAACCAAGCCGACACCACTGGCAATCAGTCCGAGGGACATGGACATGGATACTATTTTTCGCGGTAATGCGCGATTCAGAGGAAGTATGTGCATGATCTCTACGGTGCCATAGTCAAAGGCTCGACCCAAGAACATGAGTATTTGCTCGTGTCGCTAGAGCATTACTTGACCGAGAGTTCGTCCTCGGCGCGGTAGGTAGTCCCCGGGCACCGCAAATATAAATGAGGCCGAACGCGCAAAGCCAGCGCATAGACCCTTAATTCAGTGGTCACTGATCGAGCATGGCTGGGCGGGGGACTAGCCGCCGCACATAGGGTTCTGATTTACGTTTTGGGTGCTGGCCTCACAGCCTCCACTTACGCCCGTGCCCCCAGCCACAGCCTACAGATCGGTGTCGGTGAGATCTTCATTCTGGTCTGACTGCGGCTCATTCATGAGCGTAGTGTGTACCACTCCAATGGGAATCTGCAGGAGAACGGGGTTTTACACAACTTTAGCGTTCAGGGCTATCTTGACAGAATGCGAACTGCTTATCGAGTCACCTATGGACCTCCCTCCGCAGTGACCATCAAGGACCTTCAAATTCCTCAGCCCCAAGCGGATGAACTTCTGGTTCGTGTCCATGCCGCATCCGTTTCCCACGGCCCCACTTTCGAGTATCTGGAGAGCTGAAGAAAATCAGCACCGTAGTCCTAGATCTCAATTGAAGAATTACACGTGCGCGGCATTCACCGCGTCACCCTTGGCCATGTCCTTCTTACTCATGTTCACGAGACTGACCCAAATGATTGCGGCACCGACCAAGATGATCGCACTCCAACCAAATGCATCGGTGAATCCTTCAACTAGAGCATCAGGTGTTGGACCTTGAAGTTGGTTTGCCTCGATGTAGGCGGCAGTGGCAGATGTCGCAATGGTGTTCAGGAATGCAATGCCCACCGAGCCACCAATTTGCTGGCTTGTGTTCAAAACGGCAGACGCAACACCAGCATCGTGGTCACCAACGGCGTAAAGCGCGGTTGCCGAAAGCGGTACAAAGATCAATCCCATTCCGAGGGAGATGAGAATCATGGGAGGCAAAATTCCAGACACATAAGAAGTGTCGGCCGCCATCTTTGTGAACCAGGCAAGTCCGGAGATGGCAAGTATGAAACCGCCAAAGGTGACAAAGCGTGGTCCAAAACGTGGGAGTAATTGACTCGCAATTCCAGCACTGACAATCACACCTGCAGAGAATGGCAGGAATAGCATTCCTGATTTGAGGGCGGAATAACCCAAGACTGCTTGGAAGAAGTAGGTGAGGAACAGGAACATGGAGAAGATTCCAATACCGACGAAGAAGCTCGCAAGATAGGCGCCGCCACGGTTGCGGTTACGAATTATCTTAAGTGGCAACAGTGGATGCGATGAACGCATTTCAATAAAGATGAACAGTGCTAGCAGCGCGAGACCAAGACCCATGAAGCCGAGGGTTGTTTGGCCGGTCCAGCCATTGGCTTCAGCCTGCGTGATGCCGTAAACCAAAGAGACGAGACCGAGGGTCGCGGTGACAGCGCCGGGGATGTCGTATTTGGTGTTTCCTTGGGCACGACTTTCATGCACAAATGGGATTGCCAGGAGCACAGCCATAATTGCAATGGGAACGTTCACCCACAGGGTCCAATGCCAGGAAACGAATTCGGTGAGAACGCCGCCCATGACCAAACCAATTGCCGCGCCCGCACCCGAGATCGCGCCGTACACACCAAATGCTCGTGCACGCTCCTTGGATTCGGTGAAAGTGACTGAGATCAAACTGAGTGCAGCGGGTGCCAGTAGCGCAGCGAACACTCCCTGCAAACCACGAGCCGCGAAAAGCATTCCACTGTTGACGGCCATTCCACCGAGCGCTGAAGCGCCCGCAAATCCCAATAG
>JBDQMZ010000012.1:0-13035 GCA_040261955.1 Candidatus Nanopelagicales bacterium | reverse complement strand
GGGAACAGCATTGATGGTGACCAACGGTGAGCCGAGAATGGTCCGTGAACTGCTTGGCCGCATATGTTTGGCAGCGGGTGTTGCGCCTCCGACTCGTTCCATCAGCTTTCGGGCTGCGCTGGCTGCGGGCCATGCTGTTGAGAAGGCATGGGTCTCTCGGGAGACTGAACCCCCTCTCACGTCCTTTCTCGTGGAACAACTGGGAACCGCACACTGGTTTGATATTTCTCAAACGCGCAAACTCTTGAACTGGAAACCATCCGTGTCCCTTGAGCAGGGATTCGCTGAACTCGAACGCTCTTTTGCCACACGGCCGTAATCTGTTGCACTAACAACCGCTGAACATGTCATGCACCATCTGCCACAAGAAGTGTCGGAGTTCTAACTGCCTTGTGTACCGCAGCAGGTGCGATCAACCGTGGATGATTTCATGACTCTCGGCATTGACAATCGACTTGCTTGTGACCGCCAATTCCAAAAAGCGGTGAATATGTAGCATTGGTCAGTGCCTGAATCTGAATTTCAATCCAATCACGGATTTAGGGTTGAATCTGAGCTCTCCAATGGGAGAGGGCGAACTGGAACGTTAGTCACTCCGCACGGAGAAATTCAGACACCAGCATTTATTCCGGTCGGTACAAAGGCGACCATTAAATCTGTTCTCCCCGAGAGCATCCGCGATCTTGGCGCCCAAGCGATTTTGGCGAACGCCTATCACCTGTACCTTCAACCGGGCCCCGAGATCATTGATCGCTCCGGCGGATTGGCTTCATTCATGAACTGGCATGGGCCTACTTTTACCGACAGCGGTGGTTTTCAAGTCCTCTCTCTCGGTGTGGGATTCAAAAAAGTGCTCTCCATGGACAGTGCTCATACGGTTGAAAGTGACGTGATTGCCCCTGGCAAGGACAGATTGGCCCATGTCGATGACGATGGTGTCACATTCAAGTCTCATCTCGATGGAACCATGCACAGGTTCACGGCAGAGAAATCAATGCAAGTTCAGCATCAGATTGGTGCGGACATAATTTTCGCTTTTGATGAGTGCACAACACTCATGAACACACGTGACTATCAACTTTTGGCCATGAAGCGAACTCGTGAATGGGCTCAGCGGTGTATTGATGAGCATGAGAGGTTAACGCGTGAGCGCGCATCCAAGCCCTATCAAATGCTTTTTGGCGTAATTCAGGGTGCGCACTATGAAGACTTGCGCAGGAAGGCCGCACGTGAAATCTCAGAGCTTCCATTTGATGGGTTTGGTATCGGGGGAGCGCTGGACAAAGAGACTCTAGGCACCATAGTGGGATGGGTTGTTGAGGAATTGCCGCGAGAAAAGCCTCGACACCTTCTAGGCATTGGCGAGCCACTTGACCTGTTTATCGGTGCCGAGAATGGTGCGGACACATTCGATTGTGTTGCTCCCACGCGCAATGCGCGTAATGCGGCCCTCTTGACCTCTGAAGGTCGATTCAATGTGTCCAACGCGACGAGTCGAGGAAACCTTAACCCGGTGGACCCTGATTGCTCGTGCTATACCTGTACCAATTATTCGCAGGCATATCTTCACCATTCATATAAAGCTAAAGAGTTGATATTCCCAACCTTGGCCACTATTCATAACTTGCATTTCACCATCGATTTGGTGCGACGGATTAGAGAGTCAATGCAAACGGGTGACTTCTATGCGTTCAAAGAAGAATGGCTAGGGCGCTTCACCAAAGGGATTTACGCGAAATAGGTGGGTTCGCGGCGTTTAATAACCCGAATAACCGGATAGGTCACGGGCAGAAGTACAACTTCCAACAAAGTTTTATAAACGTAACCGATAATCACGTAATTGAGAAACTCCGCCCCCGTGATGATTCCATAGAAAGCGACAGTGCAGAACACGATTGTGTCAGCGAGTTCGCCAACGGCCGTGGAGCCAATCAACCGAGCCCAAAGATATTTCTCTTTCGTGCGCTCTTTGATTTTGACAAGTACATACGCATTGAGCAATTGGCCAACGAGGTAGCCCAGAATGCTCGCCAAAACAATGCGCGGCACAAATCCAAGTACCGCCTCGAATGCACCCTGGTTTTCGTAGGCGTCTGCGGCGGGAGATATTTGAACGAGATAGAAAGTCATGGCCGCCAAGACGGATATGGCGAAGCCCGTGAGGACAGCTTTGCGGGCCGCTTTGAAACCGTAGACCTCGCTCAGGATGTCCCCGATGATGTATGTCAAAGGAAATAGGAAGACGCCGCCATCGGTGATGAACGGACCGAATGCAATGAGTTTCGTTGCGCCAATATTGGAAATCAGCAGAATCCCAACGAACACGGCAAGGATGTACGGGTAGAGCGAACTACCCGTGCGCGCGAAGTGCACGGACGGGTCCAATCTGGTGAGTTTCTGTTGTGTATTCATTGTGCCCCCGGCAGGATTCGAACCTGCGACCTTCGGTACCGGAAACCGGCGCTCTATCCCCTGAGCTACGGAGGCAGGGGACGGCAAGGCTAGCAGCGGGCCATGCGACAGGATGGAGCGGTGCAGATCGAGACACCACCGTGGGTTTCCGGCAGGCTTGCCGGAATCCTCGGCCGGTCCAAGCCGTTAATCGCCCAATACGCTGCACTCAATATTTCCCTGGTTTCTGGCGGGCTGGCGTATTACGTCATGCTGGCTCTGGCACCCATGGCGATCGCCATTGGCGCATTAGCCGGTGTTTTCATAGAGCCTCAACAGATTCAGGATGCCTGGATTCAGCTCAGCGCTGATAGCCCCAGCTCGCTAAAAGCACTTGATCCTGCCGTGAATGCGCTAGTGCAGTTGGCGCAAAATTCATCAGCCGGATCGGTGACGATTGCTACCGTGTCGAGCGCCGTGCTGGCAATCTATGTTGCCCAGAAAGTTGTGTACGGGGTGCATTCCGTTGAGGACCAAATTTTTGTCAGGCAACGGTCACGAACTAGTTTGGTCATGAGGGGATGGTCAGCCTTAGTGGCTTTGATTACCATTTTCGCCACCGTTGCATTACTCATCGCCGTCACCCTGGTGCCTCCGTTCTTGAAAGATCTCGGTATTGGAGTGTGGTTCAGAGATCTAGTTTCGACATTCCAGTGGATTCTGCCCATCGCCCTTGTTTATTTCTTTGTATGGTTCGTCTTGGCTGGAGCCGCCAAGGGGATACGTCGAATAACGTGGCGATCACCCGGATTAATTGTGGCGACGTTATGGATTATCGGGTCGATAGCGGTCTTTGGGCTTTATGCGAATCTGTCGTCCACGGTGGGCTCGGCGCTCGTCATATTCGGAGCGCCCATAGCAATATTGATCTGGACTTTTCTGGTTTTTCTCGGTTTCTTTTTGGGATCCCTGATTGAGTCTCAATGGGAATACATTGTTGGTGAAAAGGAAGACAGTGTTCCTAGCGAGAAAACCAACGAGGCGGACCCGCAATAAGTCCGACCACAAATGCGCCAGCGGCAGCACCAATACCCGTGCTGACGGTCCCAATGAAGGGAAGAAAAAGTCCGAATACAGCGCCTGCGCCACCTAAGGCAGCTGCGCTCAAGGTGGCAAATGCAAGTCGTCCGCCTTGTGAATCGTCAACGGGCGCAGGGACGCTTTTCGCCGCAGATGCAGAAACCTGAGCGCCTGGAGTTGCGGCATCAATCTCTGCTAAAAGTTTTGAAAGCTCATCTTCATTCATGGGGTGAATACTTTCGGTTATGAGAGTCTTGGGTTATTGAGAATCTTGGCTTATAAAGAAAGTGGGCCACGCGAAATCGCATGGCCCACTTCACTGTAGTTTGAGAGATTAAGCGGGGCGGACCTTATCAGCCTGAGGACCCTTGGGGCCTGCGGTGATTTCGAATTCGACAGCCTGGTTCTCTTCGAGTGAACGGTAGCCGTCCGACTCAATTGCTGAGTAGTGGACGAATACATCTGGTCCGCCGTCAGCTTGGGCGATGAAGCCGTAGCCCTTTTCTGAGTTGAACCACTTAACTGTTCCTGAAGCCATAATGCACGTTCTCCTTGCACGAAGTTCGCGTCAGACGGTCGCCCGACACGGGGCCTAGCCTGTCAAACCTTCGTCCCAAGAATCTGTGCTCGTGCTCAGAAACAGCATTGCTTCTTACGACTTTCGCCTTAAGTCACTCTGTCGAACGGTGGTGCTGATGTGGCCTTGCCTCCCCGAAGCATAGCGGGTTACCTTCACCTTGGGGCCGCGCGCCCCGCTGGGGGTGGAGATGGGTTCGGAGGCAGGGGTGCGGAGGGGTGCATGTGAGGGCCTGATGCGAGGGATACGCTCGCGCCGTGGCAGTCGAGGATATCCGTGCTCTTTTAGAGGGAATAGTCGGCCAACTCGTGACCGAGGGAGTGCTTCCCGGACCCGTGGATGTTGTCCTCGAGCGCCCCAAATCACGCGAGCATGGCGATTACGCCACCAATGTGGCTCTCGTGGCTGCAAAGAGTGCGGGCAAGAACCCGAGAGACCTTGCGGCAGAGATTGTTGCTCGGCTTGAGGGCTCTTCAGGCGTTGCGGAGGCCAGTGTTGCTGGTCCCGGATTTGTCAATATTCGCCTGTCCGCCGCATCTCAGGGTGAAATTGCACGAACAGTCGTAACGGCAGGGGCAGCATATGGTCGCTCCAACGCCTTGGCGGGGCAGTCGTTCAACGTGGAATTTATCTCCGCGAACCCAACAGGACCATTGCATTTGGGTCACACCCGCTGGGCTGCAGTTGGCGATGCATTGGCGCGAGTTCTCGCTGCGGCAGGTGCAGATGTCACATCGGAGTTTTATATCAATGACCGCGGTGTTCAAATGGATAAGTTTGGCGAATCCGTCATGGCCGCCTCACACGGCGAGGCCGTGCCCGAGGATGGCTATCACGGTGCGTACATTCTTGATCTAGCTGCCCAAATAAATCGTGAACACCCAGAGTTCCACGCCCTTGGCAAAGAAGAACAACTTGTCGCATTTCGCGAGGCTGCATATGCGCTACAACTGCAGCAACAACAGGATGTTCTCGCGATTTTCCGAACCCACTTCGACGTCTGGTACTCGGAGCGCAAGCTCTATGACACGGGAGCGGTGGACCGTGCCCTCGATCGCTTGCGTGAGCAGGGGCACCTCTACGACTCAGAAGGTGCGCTGTGGTTGCGCACGACCACTTTTGATGACGACAAAGACCGAGTGCTGATCAAGGAAAACGGAGAGAACACGTACTTCGCCGCAGACACCGCTTATTACCTTGACAAGAGATTCCGTGGTTTTGATACTGCAATTTATTTGCTCGGCGCAGATCATCACGGCTATGTCAACAGGCTCCGCGCTGTCGCAGGATGTGCAGGTGATGATCCGAATGTCAACATTGAGGTTCTCATTGGCCAGTTAGTGAAAATCACTCGTGGTGGAGAGGAAGTAAAGCTCTCCAAGCGCGCGGGGACAATCGTCACATTGGAGGAGTTGGTCGAGGAAGTCGGTGTTGACGCTGCTCGTTACACATTGACCAGATACCCGGTTGATACTCCATTGACCCTTGACCTTGTAGACATCGCGCGTAAAGCCAATGACAATCCTGTTTTTTATGTGCAATATGCACATGCTCGCATTAAGTCGGTACTGCGCAATGCCCAAGACATTGGGCTCGATTGGCGTGAAGGCACCTTCCACCCGGAAATCCTGACCGAACCACTGGAAAATGAATTACTTGGCCAGATTGAGTTGTTCCCCAGAGTGGTGGCAACTGCGGCCGAGTTGCGAGAGCCGCATCGGGTCGCGCGGTATCTCGAAGAGTTGGCCAACGCCTATCACCGGTTTTATGACGCCTGTCGAGTTCTGCCTCGCAGCGACGAACAGGTCGCTGATATTCATTCAGCGCGACTCTGGGTCTGCGCTGCCGCAGTGCAGGTGTTGGCCAATGGGCTGGAACTGCTCGGTGTGAGCGCTCCCGAACGCATGTAGCTTTTTAATGCCTCTCCGCAAAAAGCGCTAGTCTGATCACATGCAGGCGCATCCAGCCGGTCCGAGGCACGCTCAAATGGCAGAGGAATCCAGGGCAATGAGCCCTGAGGTTGATCCAATGGAGTATCCGGTATGGCCTCGTAATGTGTCGCGCACCAGTGCGGGCCCCATCCAGATAGCAGGCCTGGATATCCGTGACCTCATTGAGGAGCGGGGAACACCTCTATTTATTTTCGATGAAGCAGATGTTCGTGAACGTGCACGCGACTTTGTTGCCGCCTACACCGAAGCCCAATCAGGACAACCCGGAACGGTCTACTACGCGTCAAAGGCTTTCTTGAGCGTTGCTGTGGCGCGGTGGGTTACCTCTGAAGGTCTGGGAATAGATGTGGCCACGGGCGGTGAATTGGAAATTGCCATCCGTGCTGGCGTGCCGGGTGAAAAAATCTTGATGCACGGGAACAACAAGTCGGTCGAGGAGATTCGATTGGCAATTGACCACGGTGTTGGTCGCATTGTCATCGACTCCTTTGAGGAGATAGCCCGAGTGGCTTTCGTCGCCGCCGAGCTGGGAGTTGTGCAGCCGGTTCTTGTGCGCTCAACTGTTGGGGTGGAGGCTCACACTCATGAGTTCATTGCGACGGCGCATGAGGACCAAAAATTTGGGTTATCCGCTCAATCCGGTGAAGTAGAGGAAGCGGTCCGGAGAATTTCCAAGCTCCCATCTTTGCGTTTCATGGGTCTGCATTCACATATTGGTTCTCAGATATTCGATGCGTCTGGTTTTGAAGTTGCTGCCGCTCGCATAGTGGCATTGGCCTACCAAATCTGGGATACCCAGGGTATTGAGATCGCAGAACTCAACCTTGGGGGCGGCATGGGTATTGCCTATCTCCCCGGCGATGATCCACTGACAGTCAACACGATGGCCGAGCAGATCTGTGGGATTGTGGCAAAGGCATGCGCTGATGCGGGAATTCCAACACCGGCTTTGTCTTTTGAGCCGGGACGAGCGATTGTTGGCCCGGCAGGAATCACGGTCTACGAAGTTGGAACCGTAAAACCCATTCAGTTGGATCACGGGGTGCGCACCTACGTCTCGGTTGACGGTGGAATGAGTGACAACATTCGCACGGCCTTATACGGCGCTCAGTACACGGCAGCTTTGGTTTCTCGGTTGTCGACCGTAGATCCGGTCCTGTGTCGAATTGTGGGCAAGCATTGCGAATCAGGTGACATTGTGGTTCGTGATTGCTGGTTGCCGGGTGACATCACTCCAGGAGATTTGGTTGCCGTTGCAGCCACCGGGGCATATTGCAGATCAATGTCATCGAACTACAACTCGGTTCCGCGCCCAGAGGTTGTGGCAGTGAAAGATGGGCAGGCGACCACCATCCTTCGCCGCGAGACTTTCCAGGATCTGCTCGCATTGGACCCATTTGCCTAACCCCCCATTTTCCAAGACCGTTGATCACCTGCTGCTGAATTTGTGTCGTTTGGCAGACTAGGCACGGCGAAGACACAGTGAAGCCTCGATCGAACCCCGACCAGGCACTTTTAATTAAGGAGCACCATGACCGCGCGAGATACCTCTCGACCAGCAATTCGCATTGCGATGTTGGGCGCGGGGACCGTCGGGTCCTCTGTTGCCAAGCTTTTGGCCCTCCACGGACACGATCTGGCGCACCGGGTTGGCGCCTCACTGGAACTCGTCGCGGTCGGAGTTCGCGATGTTTCCAAGGAGCGCCCAGGTATTGATCCGAAAATTATCACGGGTGACCTTGAATCGGTAGCGACTTCAGGCGCCGACATTGTTATCGAACTCATGGGGGGCATTGAGCCAGCGCGTTCCTTGATCCTTCAGGCGATGGAGTCCGGTTCTAGTGTCGTCACTGCCAACAAAGCATTACTGGCGGCAGAGGGTGCATCGCTGTATGCCGCTGCTGAGGAATTTGGTGTTGACCTTTACTTTGAGGCATCGGTTGCAGGTGCGATCCCGCTGATTCGGCCTTTGCGCGAGTCACTGGCAGGGGACAAAGTCACCAAAGTCATGGGAATAGTCAACGGCACGACCAACTTCATGCTGACAAAAATGGATGAGGAAGGTGTTGAGTACGCCGACGTCTTTGAAGAGGCCCGTGAACTCGGCTACCTCGAGGCTGATCCATCCCTCGACGTGGATGGCCACGATGCCGCGGCCAAAGCGGCAATCCTTGCGCAACTCGCGTTCCATACTCGGGTGACTTTGTCTGATGTTTATTGCGAGGGCATCTCCTCTGTTACTGCCGCGGATATAGAAGCTGCCCGCGCAATGGGATTTGTCATCAAGTTGCTGGCCATCGCTGAGATCGTCCAAGGTCAGGCAGGTGAAGACGCCATTGTCGTGCGTGTTCATCCTTCGATGATCCCGCTGACGCATCCATTGGCAAATGTTCGGGGTTCGTTCAACGCCGTCTTTGTCACCGCAGAGGCTGCAGGCGAAATGATGTTCTACGGTCGTGGGGCTGGAGGTGACCCCACGGCAAGTGCCGTCTTGGGCGATGTCGTCGCCGCGGCACGCAATCGGGTTCTCGGCGGACGCGGTCCTGGCGAGAGCATCTATTCGGGTTTGAAGGTTCTGGACATTGGTAAAGCGTCCACGCGTTATTACGTCAATCTTGATGTGCGTGATCGTCCTGGTGTTCTTGCTCAAATTGCTCAGGCATTTGCTGAGAACGGCGTGAGCATTCAGGTTGTACGTCAAGAGGGCCATGGCGATGATGCGGGTTTGATTGTCAGGACTCATAGTGGCACTGAAGAGGCGTTATCGGCCACCGTGAATTCATTGCGCAAAATGGACTCGGTGCGTGAGGTCCTTGGAGTTATGCGAGTGGAGGGCGATCAGTAATGGCACACCAGTGGAGAGGTGTTATTGAGGAGTACCGCGATCGCTTGCCGGTTAATGATCAAACACCCGTGGTGAGTCTCTGCGAGGGTGGAACGCCCCTTGTCTACGCATGCACCATCAGCGAGATTGTTGGCGCATCGGTTTGGCTCAAATATGAAGGAGCCAATCCCACCGGCTCATTCAAGGACCGCGGCATGACCATGGCGATCTCTGATGCAGCCGCTCAAGGATCAAAAGCCGTTATCTGCGCATCAACAGGAAATACCTCGGCTAGTGCCGCGGCATATGCAGTTAAAGCTGGAATGGTGTGTGCGGTGCTCGTGCCCGAAGGCAAAATTGCCATGGGGAAGTTAGCCCAGGCGGTTGTCCATGGAGCAGTGTTGCTGCAAATTGAAGGCAATTTCGATGATTGTTTAGTAGTTGCTCGTGATTTATCAGAGAAATATCCGGTATCTCTCGTTAACAGTGTGAATCCGGTTCGCATTGAAGGCCAGAAAACAGCGGCGTTTGAAATTGTTGACAGGCTTGGTCACGCCCCAGATATTCACTGCCTTCCGGTGGGTAATGCCGGCAACATCACGGCCTACTGGCGCGGGTACACCGAGTACCAGCGGGACGGTCTTGCGCAATCCACACCCGCAATGTGGGGCTTCCAAGCGGCAGGCTCAGCGCCACTCGTTAACGGTGCCCCCGTTGCACACCCTGAAACGATTGCAACGGCAATTCGTATTGGGAATCCAGCGTCATGGGACTTCGCCATCGCTGCGAAGGATGAATCAGGTGGCCTGATTGACTCTGTCACTGATTCAGAGATCCTTGCCGCCTACCACCTGCTGGCGGAAAAAGAAGGGCTGTTTTGTGAGCCTGCTAGTGCTGCGAGCGTTGCCGGGCTATTGAAGGCACATGCCGCAGGGCTGGTCCCCGAAGGTGCGGTGATCGCCTGCACTCTGACGGGAAATGGGCTCAAGGACCCACAGTGGGCACTTGAAGGAGCCCCTGAGCCGCGCATCATCCCTGTTGACGCACATGTTGCGGCGGTTAAGTTGGGTTTGGCCTGATGGGTAATTCGGCTTTTGTTTCGGGGGCCGTGCGGGTGATCGTTCCCGCATCCAGTGCCAACTTGGGTCCTGGCTTTGATTCCATGGGCCTTGCGATCGAGATCCACGACGAAATCACGGCGATTGTGACCGATGATCAAGGGCTGCTCATCGAAGTTGAAGGTGAAGGGCAAGACGAGGTTCCGCGGGATGAAAGCCACCTGGTTGCGCAAGCCATGAACCTGGGTTTTGAAGCCATGGGGCACACTCCATCAGGATTCATACTCAAATGCCGTAACGCTATTCCGCACAGTCGTGGTCTTGGTTCATCCGCTGCTGCAATCATCGGCGGTCTTGTATTGGCGCGAGCGATGGTCAATGACGGCGAAAATCTACTTCCTGATTCGCAACTCCTTAATCTTGCTCTTCGCATGGAGAATCACCCGGACAACCTTTCTGCCGCACTCTTTGGCGGTTTCACAGTCTCTTGGTTGGAATCGGAGTCTGAGGCGGGAAGTGTCAACGTGAAAGTTCACGAGAATGTGATTCCCATAGTTCTCATACCGCCCCATGGCTTGGCAACATCGCGGGCGAGAAGTGTGTTGCCCACTGAGGTCCCTATGAGTGCAGCCACTCACAATCTCGCTCGCGCAGGCCTACTCGTTCACGCCATGACCTCTGACCCCTCCTACCTACTTCCTGCAACGTCCGATCGCATTCATCAAGATGCGCGTGCGGACATGTACCCAGAAACAACGGAACTCATCAATGCGATTCGCTCACACGGTGTGGCGGCGGTGGCTTCAGGTGCAGGACCAGCGGTACTTATTTTGATCAATAAGGCTCAGGCTCGGGAGTTGGAGGCATTGAGCGCACTGGTTCCCAAGGATTGGACAAGTATTGCTGTTCCCATTGATAGGACTGGGGCCAGACGGGTCGCGCTACATTCATGATCCAATCCGTGCTAGCCTTGGCTCAGTCCACAGTCGTGGCGGGTTCCACCAGTTAAAACCACCGGTGAACCATCCATCCTTTTGACATCCACATCAAGGACTTCATGGGTTGGAAAGCATAGAAATCAAACCTATCGGCGCCACAATGAACAGTGTTGATCTGAACGTCGTGGCAATGAGCACCACCCGCTTGCGAATGCTTGTGGAGTGGTCACCAAACAGGAGAGTTGAGCTCGATAGACAAATACGAACACATTGTTCGAAGCACCAAGTGCGAAGTGCGATGGTCAAGTCTCCACAGCGTGGCTAATCAGTCAGCTGCATATCAAAGGAAATAATTAGTGTCAGAAACAACTTCAGAAGCAAAGCGTCGTTCAGACGGTCTCTCGGGAATGCTTTTGCCAGAACTCAAGCAACTAGCGCAACAGTTAGGCATCGCCGGTGCGAGTGCCATGCGCAAATCAGATTTAGTCTCCGCCATCGGTGATCGTCAAAAGCAGGCAGGTGCTCGTCGCGCAGCCCCTAAGGCTGACAAGAAGCCCGATGCTGAAGCAACTCAGGCCAAAGAAACTTCATCCGGTTCATCCGAGTCGAGTTCTTCGAGTGCCGACAGCAATGGTTCCTCCGATGGCGAAACATCTGAGCGGGGTAACCGCGATCGCAATCGGAATAACCGAAATCGAAATGACCGCAATAATTCGGATCGCAATAATTCTGATCGGAATAATAGCGATCGCAACAATAATGATCGTAATAACAACGATCGTAATAATTCTGATCGTAATAACAACGATCGTAATAATTCTGATCGTAGTAACAACGATCGTAATAATTCTGATCGCAATAACAACGATCGCAACGATCGAGGCAACAACGACGATGATCGCAACCGCAGCAGGAATCGCAATCGCAGAGATCGCCGTGACAGACCAGCTCGCCGCCAAGGTGGGGGCTTCAATGACTATGAAACAGAAATCACTGAGGATGATGTGTTGTTGCCAGTAGCTGGCATCATCGATGTCCTTGACAACTACGCCTTCGTGCGAACCAGTGGTTATCTTCCAGGACCAAATGACGTATACGTATCGCTGTCATTCATTCGCAAGTTTGGATTGCGCAAGGGTGACGCCGTTATCGGCTCTGTTCGACAGCCACGTGAGGGGGAGCGGCGCGAAAAGTTCAACCCGCTCGTGAAGGTTGACTCAATCAATGGGCTCGATGTTGAAACAGCACGTGCGCGCCCTGAGTTCTCCAAGTTGACGCCCCTGTACCCCCAGGAACGTTTGAAATTGGAAACTACGGCTAACAATTTGACCACTCGTGTCATTGATCTGGTTTCGCCCATTGGTAAAGGTCAGCGGGGACTCATTGTTTCGCCTCCAAAGGCTGGCAAGACCATGGTTCTGCAGTCGATTGCGAACGCCATCGCGCAGAACAACCCGGAATGTCATCTCATGGTCGTTCTCGTGGATGAACGCCCCGAAGAAGTCACAGACATGCAGCGTTCGGTAAACGGTGAGGTAATCGCCTCAACATTTGACCGACCTGCTGAAGACCACACAATCATTGCTGAGCTTGCAATCGAGCGCGCAAAGCGTCTGGTTGAGTCCGGTCAAGACGTTGTTGTCCTACTTGACTCCATGACTCGGTTGGGTCGCGCTTACAACCTTGCGGCTCCAGCCAGCGGTCGAATCCTTTCGGGTGGTGTGGACTCAACTGCGCTGTATCCACCAAAGAAGTTCTTCGGTGCAGCCAGGAACATCGAGAATGGTGGATCCCTCACAATCCTTGCGACCGCTTTGGTGGAGACAGGTTCTCGCATGGATGAGGTCATCTTTGAAGAGTTCAAGGGCACAGGAAACATGGAACTCAAGCTCGATCGCAGGCTCGCTGACAAGCGAATCTTCCCGGCCGTGGACGTGGATCCTTCGGGTACTCGCAAGGAAGAACTCTTGCTGTCGCCAGAGGAACTCAAGATCGTCTGGACACTTCGCAAGGTTCTTCATGCCCTCGATCCGCAGCAAAGCATTGAATTGCTTCTGACCAAGTTGCGGGATACGGAAACAAACTACGAATTCCTCAAGCAGGTGCAAAAGACAACCCCCTCCGTTCCATCAAGGGGCGACGAGGACTAGGCATCAAGGATCCTGCACGTGGGGTCCGCCATGCTGAGCCAGCGTGGTAGTGGCATACTTAGATC